>NZ_JAIJZQ010000011.1:0-60837 GCF_019754195.1 Streptococcus sp. 2018037 | reverse complement strand
TTTTATTGCGACGTCTAGCGTCAAAAGCACCCTCGACTTAACAAGACACCTCTACTTTAACATAAAGAAAAAGTAGTGAGTACTTTCTCCCGTCGGAGATTTCCTCACTACTAATCTTAGTATGTTTTTATTGATTTTTTCTTGAATTTCCTCCCATTCATCAGTACCTTTATAAGTTTCTTCTATCGATTTTAACTCTCTAGCAGTGGTATTGGTGCCACCCCACGTTTGTACATATAAAGGTGTGTCGTTATCATCTAGGAACAGTTCTTCAAGAAATTTAGCACCTTCCGTCACCTCGTCCATTTCGCCAACATTTGAGATGTTCCCTATTTTAGTAATACTCTTTAACTCATCTGCCGTTGGAAAACCTTCTGCATGTTTAGATAAATTAGGTTGAATTTCACCATAAGCATCAATCATCTCATAGATCCAATCTGTACCCGTCCAACGATAAGGTTCGATCCCTTTTTCTTTATCTCCTGCATAATGATAGGTCGAGCTGGTCAACACGATTCCTTCTAAATCCATTTCGTTGGCGTAATAGAAATAACGAATCAAGGAATTCATATCATCTACTTCACCGTCAGTTGTTATAACTGTACGGTATTTTTCATTTGTCACCGATTGTTCTGAAACACTAGCACTATTGTTCAATGAACACCCCGCTAAAACTGTAGTTGCAACACCAAGTGTTAAATATTTCTTCAAATTCATATTATCTCTCCAAATTGGTTAAATTACTATTCGTTGACTTTTAAACCATCCAATGGTTGACTGAACCAGCGACCATTCAACACATCATCAATTAATACTTGTTTTATATCTGCAGATACATTTTCATCCGCCCTTAAGCTAGACACAATATCCTCAGCAGATTGAGAATCTTCACCCATTTCAATTTCAGCTTTTTCTAAACTAGCATCAAATTTCATTACCTGACTGCCGTCAGCTGTCCACTCTTCCCATTGTGGTAATTTTTCTCCTTCAGGGTTACCACTTGTGATAAATCCTTTCAAATATGCTTTAAACTGTTGGCTTAGTTGTTTAGCACCTTCAGAATTGAAATCTTCACCGATGAAGGTAGCATAGTTTGATGGTTGTTGAAGTAAAGGTTCAAATACGCCATGAAACGCCCCCAACAACTGAGCTGTTTTTGGAGCAGTCTCTGTATTATCTCCATAAGAAATTTCTCCAATGTATATTGGTGATTTATATGTTCCTTGCAATTTTCTAGCACTATCTACAGTGTTAGACAGACGATACAGAGCACTACCATATGATTCAGTAAATATAAATTCTTTTAATTTGTCAGCATCTGAAAATAGACTGCCATCTGTCACAGAATTTGCAAAATAGGGATCGAAAGCTGTGAATAAAGAAAATTCACTAGTTCCTGTTATTAAAAGAAGAGGCACATCATTATAATTTGAAGTATCAAATCCTTCCTTCGGAATGACTACCCCATCTTTATACAGGTGCGGAAAGACAGACATACGAATACCAGCATTTCCCATCAACGAAGCCAAACGCTCCGCAGGAAGTCCATAAAGATAATCAGCTACTTGACGATCGTTAGATAACAACCATTCTTTTGCTTCAAGTTCTGTGGACTTGATTCCATCTTCAACAACTAATGGTGCTATCGCCGTTGCAAAAATATCTTGACTATCCGTTTCATCTGCTAGAGTCATTCCTCCACTAAATGATATTGCTTTATCATATTTATCCTTAAATAGTGGAGAAATTAATGTTGCCATTACATCACGACCACCAGCTGAAAAGCCTGCTAGGGTCACATTATCCTTATCACCACCAAAGACCTCGATGTTTTCTTCCACCCAATCCAATGCTGCCGCAATGTCTAAGAGAGTATAATTCCCAGATTTTTCTTCATCGGTTCCTGTCTTAAGTGCTTCCAACGGATTGAAACCAAGAGCGCCCAAGCGATAATTGATTGAAACATAAACGGCATTAATGTCATTTACAAAGCCATTTCCTTTGATTTCTTGTGCATGACCTGTTTGATTATTTCCTCCATGCAGAAAAACCATCACTGGTAGATTAGCCTCCGTATTATCAGGTCTAACAACATCAAGATTTAGCGCTCCTTCTGAACCGACTACTTCACCCTTAGAAATTTGGATATAGGGAGAACCTACTTCTGTAGCATCAAAACTACCTTCCCATTTTTCTACAGACTGTGGTGCTTTCCAACGCAACTCTCCTACTGGTTCCGCAGCATAAGGAATTCCTAACCATTCAATAGTTGATGAAGTATTATCTTTTTTGCCCGTGACCTCCCCACTAGCGATAACCTTAGTTACTTCATTATCAAAAATAGAAGTCTTTGCATTATTAGTCTGGCCACAAGCAGCTAATATGCTGAAGGATAGAACGGTAAGCATATAAAATAGTATTTTTTTCATATTAATCACCCATATTTTAATATGTTTTTGCCTCAAAAAAAATCTAAATAAATACTAATTTATTCGCAAAATCCGTGGAAAGTACGTTCTGATTAGCATCTATTTAGATTTATTACAATGATCTATACAAAATTATCTGTTTTTCTAGTCTTGTATAGAAATATAAATTTACCCTTTCTAAATTCAATGTAATTATTTCACAGTCGTCAACAGGTAATCACCACTGTTGATTTGGCTTTCTTGGGTTACCAAGATGTCCTCATAGTCAGCTGTGTTGGTCACGATAATTGGAGTGATGACTGGAAGATCAGCTGCTTTAATTTGGTTGAGGTCAAATTCGAGTAGTTTCTGACCTGCTTCTACCACATCTCCTACTTGTACAAAGGACTCAAAACCTTTGCCTGCGAGGGAAACAGTATCCATACCAATATGGATAAGAAGCTCTGCTCCATTTTCAGTACGAAGACCAATAGCATGTTTAGTTGGGAATACAAGAGTTACTTCAGCCTTGGCTGGAGAGACTAAGATGCCATCCAACGGATCAATTGCAATCCCTTTGCCCATAGCTCCTGAAGCAAATACAGCATCTGGAACATTTTCCAATTTCACAACCTTACCAATCAGGGGACTAGCAATAATTTCTTGCTTGATTTCTTTTAATTCTGGGACAGATTCCTTAGTCGGTTCAACTGTCTTTTTTTCAGTAGGCTCTCCGTACAAGTAAGGAACTGGAAGAGCCATTTGGATAGCAAATGAAGCGATTAGTGCGATAGCTGTACCAATAAGAGCCACAGTCAAGTCACCCATGCCACCATCAGAGCTAACGAACCCTGGGAAGAGGAACACACCCATTGCTCCAAAAGCATATGTAGTCATATTCATCGCTTGGACATAAGCACCAACTATCGCTGATACAACACAAGAGATATAGAATGGGGTTTTCATCGGAAGCGTAATACCATAGATTGCTGGCTCAGTGACACCAAAGATAGAAGAGATGAATGCTGGCATTGCAACAGATTTCACTTTTTCTTCTTTTGTTTTCAGAAGAATTGCACCAAGGACACCGGTCTGAGTGAAACATGGAAGAAGGGCTGCTGCAAGAATAACTGATGAACCGTTTTGTGAGAATTCCAAGATAGCCATTGGCACCAATGCCCAGTGAAGACCAAACATTACCATGACTTGCCACAAGAGACCAAGCAAAAGTCCATAAACAATCGGGCTAAAGCTCATGACTGCAGTGAAGCCGGCTGTCAACAAATCAGAGATATAGTTTGCGACAGGTCCCACAACTAAGAATGTCAGAGGAACAGTAATCAATAGTGTTACAAATGGAACGATGAAGACTTTTACCACATCTGGTGTGATTTTCTTCATGAATTTCTCAATATGAGATGCTACCCAAACTGCTAGAATGATTGGAATAACAGTTGATAGATAACTACCAGCTGTTGGTAAGACAAATGGAATACCAAAAACATTATTAAGACCAGCTTCTGTCAAAGTCGCCAATGTAGTTGGTAATGTTGGATAGACCAAAGCCATCGCAATCGCCATACCAGTAAATTGGTTCATATTAAATTTACGAGCAGCGTTAAAGCCAAGTACGATTGGCAAGAATTGGAAGAACCCATCACCTGCTGCTTCCAAAATTACATATAAAGCTGAATTAGTATTGTTCCATCCCAAAGTAGCAGCTAAGATTGCAACAACACCTTTGATAATACCAGCCGCTGCCAAAACACCTAGAGAAGGTTGGAACACACCTGCAACAAGGTCAACAAAACGATCAAATAGATTTCCTTTCGGTCCGTCGCCTTCGTCAATATCCAATGAGCCATCCCCTGCGATCCCTGCAACTTTTTGCACCGCTGCATAAACATCTGGTACATGGTTACCGATAACGACTTGGTATTGACCGCCTGCTTGTACAACTGTCACAACACCATCACGCGCTTTAAGGTAGTCTGTATCTGCCTTGCTCTCATCTTTGAGACCAAAACGAAGACGAGTCACACAGTGCTTGAGACTGCTGATGTTTTCTTTTCCTCCGACATGAGCTACTATATCTGTAGCTAAATCTGTATAATCCTTTGCCATTTTCCGGCTCCTTTCTTTTCTGGAAAAACAGAAAAACCTAAACATATACCAAACACTACCTCTCGACCCAAGCCAAAAAGAGTATCTTGTATATATTTAGGTTTTGCCTGCTTACCAGTAACAATCCTTTTGTTGAGATTATAATAACACATTGCAAAATTTTTTGCAAGCGTTTTCTGGAGTTTTTTTGACTTTTTTTCCAACTTGTTTTTAAGCGCTGGATATGAATAGTCAAATAGACTTGTTCATCTTTTGACATCTCAAATTGATAAACCTCCGCAATATGCTGACGAATCTTAGTCGTACAAGCAAACGATTCAGGATAGTTAGCCTTTACCTGTTCATACAGAAAGGCATCATTTTGCCCCTCTATAACACCATTGACAACACGTTGAGCAAAATACTGGATATGTGTTACAAATCGATGATAGCTTGTATCTTCTTCATAGCTGACAGAGCCAAAATGCAAGCGAACAATATCTAAAATTTGTGTGACAATCTTACTGATGATTTGAGTCTCTTTCCCAAACGCACCATTTTTCTGAGCATTTACCAGATGAAGAGCAATAGACGAGGCCTCTCCCTTTCCTAGTTCCAAGCCTAAACGTTCCTGCACCAACTGCAAGGCTTCTAAGCCAATTTGGTATTCCTTCGGATAAAACTTACGTACTTCCCAAGATAGCGGATTCTCAATAAAGATACCTTCACGGCATCGCTGAAATACAAAATGTAAATGGTCTGCTAATGCTAGATACAAAGACAAATCAAACTGAACTTCTAAAGTTTCCTCTGCCCTATTGATAATGGCATTGACTACTTCCACTTCACTGCTCTCCATTTGCAGGTACAGACTTGATAAATCTGATTGTTGATAGTCATTTTGTAGCACAAAGGTTTTCTCGATTTTACTGGTGTCTAATTCTTCCCCTGCTTTTTTCTGAAAACCTAATCCTTTCCCCATGACAATCAACTCACGGCCCTGCTGATCTATTGCTTGAATGACATTGTTGTTATAAACTTTTTCAATCTGCATCTACTTTACCGCCTCTTTATTCAACTGATAAAAAAGAACCTAAACACATAGCAAATAAGACTGTCGCCAGACTATTCACTATCTGCTTAGGTTTTGCCTGCTTATCAGTAACAATCCTACTCTTATCTTATCAGATTACAAATCGTTTTGCAAGCGGTTTAAAAATCTTATTTGTAACGTAGTTTATAGAACAGAATAATACCAGATAAAACAAAGGAAATACTATTCGCAACGATGAGCGCCGCATCTCCTATCAAAATGCCATGGATTAACCATAGACCGATACCTGTGACAGACATACTATACATTCCGAGTGAAATAGCCTGAGTTTCCTTCGTTTTTACTACCTGTATGACCTGTGGCAAAAATCCAAAAGTTGTCAAGCAAGCCGCTACAAATCCAATCATACTACCCCTCCTGTTTTTCTAACAATCCCAATTTTTCGAAAGCATTATAAAGACCATCATGTTCTACATCGTCTGTCACCATATCAGCCATAGCCAAGATTTCCGCTCCGCCATTTCCCATAGCAACCCCAACCGCACAATACTCTAGCATAGGGATGTCAATCTTAGCATCTCCAAATGCGATGGTGTCCTCTTTGTTTGCTCCAAGGTGTTCCAACAAAACATCAATCGCATGTGCCTTGTCAATGTCTTTCACGCCTAAATCACCAAATAGCGCCGTCTCTCCGCGACCACCCCAGGTATTAGCTACTAACTGTGGAAACGCCGCCTTGGAGTCCAAATGATCCTGATAGGAATCGAGTACAAAACTGACCTTGTTGAGATCGTCTCGGTAGAGCTGACCGTCAAAAATCATGCCGTACATGACATCTTCAACTTCTTGGTGAGCAACTTCTTCGGCGGTTTTCCCCTTATTCATAGCATAAATTTTCATGGTTTCGCGAGCTCGTTCGCGGAAGTTTTCACTTGCAAAGAGGCCATTGTTGCTTTCCAAGTAAAACTCTAGCCCTCGTTCATGGAGCCAGTCTACAACAGCTTTTGCATCTTCCTTAGAAATGAGTTGGTGCATAACAACCTTTCCCTGATACTCTACATAGGAGCCGTTGCCACCAATCATTCCGTCCAGGCCAATTTCCCACAATTCTGGCTGCATCTCTGCCCGACTGCGACCAGTACAGACACAGACCAAGTGCCCATTTTCACGAGCTTGTCGAATAGCCCGAACAGCTGATTCTGGAATACGATTATGATAGTCAACCAAGGTCCCATCCACATCTAAAAAAATAATCTTGCGCATCTTTATTCTCCTTGCCTTTTTTTCTACTACAAGTATAGTCTGTTTTTCTATCAAATAACAGTCCAAAACTGCGAAAGATTGATACTATCCTATGAACATGCAAAAAAAGAAAGCCGCGTGGACTTTCTTTTCATTTATCATATTATTTACGTTTTGGTGGGTTGTGGATCGCAACGCCAAGAACATCAAGGAAGGCTTCGTACATCACTTCTGAGAAAGTTGGGTGACCGTGGATAGATGCTGCCACGTCGTCAACTGTCAACTCAGATTCCATGATGGTTGCTGCTTCGTTGATCATTTCAGCTGCAACTGGACCGATGATGTGAACACCTAGGATTTCGTGGTATTTCTTCTCAGCGATAACTTTTACGAAACCGTGTGCTTCGTTAGAAGCGATGGCACGACCGTTACCAGTGAAGCTGTTGCGACCGATAAGGATGTTTTCTTTACCATATTTCTCGATAGCTTGGTCTTCTGTCAAACCAACCATAGCGATTTCTGGGTGTGTGTAAACCGCTGCTGGTGTGAAGTCCAATTTAGCTTTGTGGTGGTTACCGTGGATCGCATTTTCAGCTGCCACTTCACCCATACGGTAAGCAGCGTGTGCCAACATCTTAGTACCGTTGACATCACCTGGTGCGTAGATACCTGGGATAGATGTTTCTTGGTATTCGTTGACCTTGATACGACCGCGGTCCAATTCAAGATTAAGATTTTCAAGACCAGCCAATTGTGGTACACGACCGATTGAAAGAAGGGCTTTTTCAGAAACGATTTCTGAGCCGTCGTTCAACTTGATTGTCAATTGGTTGTTGGCTTCAACGATTTCAGATACACCAACGGAAGTCAAGAATTTCATACCTTTCTTAGAAAGGACTTTTTGCAATTCAACAGACACTTCGCGGTCCATACCTGGAATAATACGGTCAGCCATTTCAACAACTGTTACTTCTGTACCGTAGGATGCGTAAACCAAACCAAGTTCCACACCAACTACGCCACCACCCATAACAGTGAGTGACTTAGGAATTTCACGCAAATCAAGAATATCATCAGAAGTCAATACCAACTTAGAATCAATACCTGGGATGTTGATGCGTGATACTTTAGAACCTGTTGCAAGAATGATGCTACGACCTTTGATAACCTTGTCGCCAATAACAACAGTCTTATCAGGATTTACTTGACCAAGACCGTTGAAGATAGTCACTTTATTAGCTTTCAAGAGACCTTGAACGCCACCAGTCAATGTCTTGACAACCTTGTTCTTGAAGTCAACTGTCTTGTCCATATCAACGGTGTAGTTAGTTGAAGCAAGGTTGATACCGCGCTCAGCTGCGATCTTCAAGCCGTCAAGGATTTCAGCGTTTTTAAGGTAGGTCTTAGTTGGGATACAACCCTTGTTCAAGCAAGTACCACCAAATTCTGATTTCTCAACGATAGCGATTTTACCGCCCAATTGAGCACCACGAATAGCAGCGTAGTAACCAGCAGGACCACCACCGACAACAACCATGTCGTACTCGTCAGCTGCCAATTCAGCCTTAGGAGCTTGTGGAGCTGTTGCAGGAGCTGCAGGTACTTCCAAACCAGCTGCTTTCAAATCGGCAGTTGCTTGAGCAACTTCAGCTGGAGCAGGTGCAGCACCCACTTCAACAGTTTCACCTTCTGCACCAAGGTAAGCAATGACTTCTGTTACAGGAACAGTTGCACCGTTACCATGAACGATTTTCAAAAGAACACCTGATTCTTCCGCTTCCAATTCCATACTTGTCTTGTCTGACATCATCTCCAAGATAACATCACCTTCGTTGACAAAATCACCCTCTTGTTTTTTCCACTCGATGATTTCGCCTTCTTGCATATCTACACCAAGTTTCGGCATAATAATTTCAATTGCCATGTTTAAGATACCAAGAGCGAAGAGAAAGCGACTGAAAAATAGGAAATCGTAGAAAATCCTGATTTTCTAAACGATTTATCTTTTTTCCGAGCTTTCCGCTCGGGTTCAATTGCTAAAACTCTCTCGCTCTTATTCCCTTTCTTTATTTTTTCTCTTTACCAAATTGAGCACAGGCTAAAAACCTATTGAAAAAGATAAATCTCCTCGTGCCTCAAGGCACATCGTTGATTTCCTATTTTCATACGGTTTTCTTAACGCCTTTTGCATCTTATCTCAGATCAACAATTCCAATGGGTTTTCCAGCAAGTTCTTCAAGTCAACCATGAACTTAGCACCATTCATACCATCAATGATACGGTGGTCGATGGTCAAGCAGAGTGCCATGATTGGACGGATTTTGATTTCACCATCAATAACAACTGGTGTTTGAACAGTTGATGCTACACCAAGGATTGCTGAGTTTGGTTGGTTGATGATTGGGTTAAAGGTTTTAGTACCAAACATACCCAAGTTGGTGATAGAGAAGGTCGAACCTGACATTTCAGCCCCCTTCAACTTACCAGATTGAGCCTTCTTGATGACATCTTTTGAAGCCACTACAAAGTCAGACAAGCTCATCTTATCTGCACCGTGAACAACTGGCACCACCAAGCCATCATCTAGACCTACTGCGATACCAAGGTTGACGAACTTGTGTAATTCGATTTCTTGTGCATCGTTAATCAAAGATGCGTTCATGTAACGGTGTTCTTCTTTCATCAAAGTACGAACAACCGCAAGACCGATCAAGTCTGTAAAGGTTACTTTCAAACCAGTCTTGTTCATGATTGGCTCAAGGACTTGCTTACGAAGTGCCATGAGGTTGGTCATGTCAATATCGTAGTTAAGTGTAAATGTCGGAGCAGTCAAGTAAGAGTTGACCATACCTTTTGAAATCGCCTTACGCATTGGGCTCATCTTGATGATTTCAACGCCTTCTGGCAATTCTTTAGCTGGTTTTTCTTCTGCTTTTGGTGCTGGAGCAGCCGTTTCTACAGCTGCAGGAGCAAGTACTGCAAGAACGTCGTTCTTGACAATCTTACCGTTGACACCTGAACCTGTAAGGGTTGACAAGTCAACACCTTGGTCTGCTGCAATACGGGCTGCAAGCGGAGTTGCTTTGGGAGCTGCTCCCTTGAAGTCTTCGACGTCAACCTTGTGGACACGACCGTTAGCACCTGTTCCTGGAACAAGACCCAAATCGATTCCAAGCTCACGCGCCAATTTACGTGCTGCTGGAGTCGCACGAACCTTGCCACCACCTTGTGGTTTGGCAGCAGGTGCAGGAGCAACAATCACTGGTGTACGACCAGCAGGTACTTCTTCAATAGCCGCTGCTGGTTCAACAGCAGGTGCAGCTGAAGCACCGGCTTCAACCGTCTCACCTTCAGCACCGATGTAGGCAATAACTTCTGTTACAGGAACGGTAGCACCGTTTCCGTGAACAATTTTCAATAGGACGCCTGACTCTTCTGCTTCCAGCTCCATGCTGGTCTTGTCAGACATCATTTCCAAGATGACGTCGCCTTCGTTGACAAAATCGCCCTCTTGTTTTTTCCACTCGATGATTTCACCTTCTTGCATGTCCACACCGAGCTTAGGCATAATGATTTCAATAGCCATAATTATGATACAAAGAACGTCCAAATGCGACCGAATTTTAGGAGTCCAACGCAGGATGCTTCACATCCAAGGCGGACTATCTAAATTCCGAGCATTTAGTTCGTGTTCTAATCCTTTCTTTCAGTTTCTTACCTTGTCAAGAACCAAACCAGACTTCGATAATCGAAGTGACTTAATTCTTTTCCAAGCATTCTTAGTCATGCTAGAACATTTTATTTCTAGCATATTAGGGTTATCGTCTTTCCGATTGCTTTTCTGACAAGTCAATTTGGTGCAGGCATAACTGACCTTAGGTAAGCCAAATCAACACAGCCGGAAAAGATAAGCGGATGACGATAAGATTAACCCTTGTTTACTTGCTTGTAGATTGCCGCTTTGATTTTCTCTACGTTTGGCAATACTGCGTTTTCAAGAATGTTTGCGTAAGGAACTGGTACATCGTCTGAAGCGATACGGATGATTGGTGCATCCAAGTAGTCAAAGGCTTCGCTTTCTGTGATGATTGATGCGATTTCACCGATGAAACCACCTGTTTTGTAAGCATCGTTAACCAAGATAACCTTACCAGTTTTCTTCACAGATTCGATGATCAATTCTTTATCCAATGGGATAAGGGTACGTGGGTCAACCACTTCTACGCTGATGCCTTCTGCAGCTACTTCTTCAGCCGCTTTCAAGGCACGTTCCAACATACGACCGTATGAAATGATGGTTACATCTGTACCTTCACGTTTGATTTCACCTTTACCAAGTGGAATGTAGAAATCTGGGTCCAAGTTCACTTCTTCTTTTTTACCGTAAAGAGCTTTTGGCTCCAAGAAGATAACTGGGTTGTTGTCAAGGATAGATGATTTCAAGAGACCTTTTGCATCGTTAGCTGTACCAGGTGCAACAACTTTGATACCTGGGATGTGAGTCAACCAAGCTTCAAGAGATTGTGAGTGCTGTGCCGCTGAACCGATACCTGAACCAGATGCCACACGGAAGGTTACAGGTGTTTTCAAGCCACCACCAAACATATAGTTGGTTTTAGCCGCTTGGTTAACAATCGCATCAAGGGCAATTGTGATGAAGTCCATGAAGGTCAAGTCAACGATTGGACGAAGACCTGTTTGAGCCGCACCAACCGCAGAACCAGCGATTGCTGCCTCAGAAATAGGCGTGTCGCGAACGCGTTTTGGACCAAACTCGTCCAACATACCAACAGATGTACCGAAGTCACCGCCGTAGATACCGACGTCTTCACCCATCAAGAATACTTTTTCATCCTTACGCATTTCTTCGCTCTGAGCCAAGTTAATCGCTTCACGCAAGGCCATTACTTTTGTTTCAGCCATTTTTTACTCCTAATTTATATCAATTTATCTTTAACGTACTAAGGAAAACCAATCAATTACCACAATGTAATTGTCTATAGTCCCTGCTTAAGACACCTTAGTTTGACTTTCCTTTCAACTCTGATGTTACTTACGACACGGAGACTATTCAGCCGATATTGCTGAATAGGCGAAGTTAGTGAGGTAAGTAGGTAGTCCACCATAGTGGCTACCGTAGTTTGACTTGCTCTTTAGAGCTTAGTCAAACTTCTTACGTTAGTCTACGAAAACATCTTCGTAAGCTACTGAGATGTCTGGATCTGGGCTTTCTTGTGCGAATTTTACAGATGCTTCTACTTGTTCTGCAACTTGTGCTTCGATGGCATCCAATTCTTCGTCTGTCGCAATCTTGTTTTCTGTCAAGTATTTGCGGTATTTCTTAAGTGGGTCTTTTGCTTTCCACTCGTTAACTTCTTCTTTTGTACGGTACACACCTGCATCTGCAGTTGAGTGACCAAACCAGCGGTATGATTCAACCTCAACCATTGCTGGTCCGTTTCCTGCACGAACGTACTCGATGACTTCTTGCATTTTTTCATAAACGGCAATAACGTCGTTACCATCCTCAACATAGTGACCTGGAATACCGTATGCTGCTGCACGTTGGTAGAGATGAGGAATCTTAGTTGAGTAAGAAATATCTGTTGAGATACCATAACGGTTGTTTGTAATGAAGAAGATAACTGGCAAGTTCCAAACTGCCGCCAAGTTCATTGATTCATGGAAGGAACCTTCGTTAGTAGCTGAATCACCTGAGAAGGCAATAACAATGTTATCTGTACCAAGGTATTGTTGCGTAAGGGCTGCACCAACTGCAAGGGCATAACCACCACCTACGATACCGTTTGAACCAAAGTTTCCTTTTTCAACGTTTGCCAAGTGCATAGAACCACCACGACCTTTTGATGTACCAGTTGCCTTACCAGCAAGCTCAGCCATCATGCCATTGATGTCAATACCTTTTGCAATAACGTGACCGTGACCACGGTGATGTGAGAAGATGATGTCCTCATCTGTCAATCCAGCAATAGGTCCAACAGCTGCAGCTTCTTCACCGACTGAGAAGTGAGTCATACCTTGTACGAAACCGCGACGCACTAATTTATTTAATTTCATATCAACATCACGGATTTGTTGCATTTTCAAGAACATGTCCAAATGTTGTTCTTTTGTGATAGATACCATAATTTCCTCCAAAGGTTTTTCTCTTTCTGTACTATGATAGACCAATATTTCACAAATGGCAAGTAATTGAACCGTTTTCTTTTTACACAAATTTTCGTGAAAACCTTGATTTAGTGCGTTTTTTCACAAATTCCAAAAAGATTTATTTTCCTTGTTTGAAACTTTTTTCACAAACTTTAAAATGAGCTTGCACGCCGTCTTTCTTTCTGTTAATATAGGTACGGAGGTTCTTATGGAATTCGATTTATTTCTGATGATTTGTAACTACGTAGGCACTATCGCATTTGCTGTTTCGGGGGCCGTAAAAGGATTTAAGAAAAAGTTAGATATTTTTGGAATTAGCTTGCTCGGCATCATTACCGCCGTTGGTGGGGGAATTATTCGAGATACGATGGCCAATCGCATTCCTACTGCTCTGACCGATCCTACAGCCATCTATTTATCTCTCGGAGTAGCGATTAGCATGTACTTGATTGTTATCAATCTAAAGCAGGACAAACCACTTGATAAGAAGATGATTCATTTCCTTTCCCAGACAAACCTTATCTTTGATGCAATCGGTCTAGCCATCTTCGCCCTCATTGGAGCCAGTACTGGTATCTCTCTCCAGCTAAACGCTCTAACCAGTGGTATTCTGGCAGCTTTGACAGGTGTCGGAGGCGGAATCGCCCGTGATTTACTCGTCAATGAAACACCCATTGTTCTTAAAGAAGATGTCTATGCTGTCCTTGCATTTTTCTCAGGAGTCCTCTATCATCTTTGCGTTGTAAATTGGAAATTACCACAAATTCCAACTTTCATCACTATTTTTACCATTTCTTTAATCATTCGTTTATTGGTAATTAAATACAAAATCAATCTTCCCAATATGGAAAGCAAACGAAAGGTCTGAGTTCGTCAACTCAGACCTTTTTGTATTATTATTGATTACCAGCCACCATGACCACCTGCACCTGGTCCTGTTGCTGTGATTTGAGTAATTTGTTCACCGTTAACTGTCACAGTACCACCTGTCAATTCAGCAGTTCCATCAAAGTCAAAAGCAGATTGAGCTGTTACATCAATTGTACCACCGGAGATGTAAATGTCTCCATTAGCATCAAAGGCATCCGTATCTCCACTACCTACAGCTACTTTCAAGTCACCACCAGTTACCTTGATAAAGATATCTGATGACGTTGTACTTGCCGCATTAATAGCATCATCTGAACCGTAAACATCTAATGTACCACCATTAATCGTGATGTTAGTACCGTCAAGTGCCTCAGCAGATTCTGATACTGTAATGGTACCTCCGTCAATTGTCAAAGCCGTCTCCGCTTTAATACCATCATCACCTGCTTTTACAGTAATTTCACCACCTGTGATAGTTGTATAACCTTTGGTAGTATCTGTATCATTTGTAGACTTGATACCATCACCACCTGCTGTTACATTGATTGTACCACCATTGATTGTCAATGAATCCTTACCACGGATACCATCATCCACTGCAGTAACGGTAATGTTTCCTGAATTCACGACAAGGTCGTCCGTCGATACAATACCATCTTGGAAGTTCCCCTCAACTGTCAGGCTACCATTACCAGTGATGGTCAAATCTGCTTCAACATGGATAGCCCCCTCAATATTGGTGTCTGTATGATTGCTGGTATCTTTCACTGTATTGGTCGTACCATCTTTGATTTCCAATTCAACATTGTCAGCATTAATAACATTGATTGCTGCAGTATCTGAACTTGAAATCTCAGCACCTGCTAGAATGATGCGAACATTGGCATCTGTTTCAACCGTTACACCAGCTGTTGTTGAACCAGTCAAAATATAGGTTCCACCCTCAGTAATTTTCAAGCCATCGTTTGAAAGCGTCACTTCTGTCGTTGGAAGGGCTGACCAGTCAATAGATGACGAGCTCGAATCTGATGAAGTGCTATTATTTGAAGTTGTCGCTACACTTGTCTGACTAGTTGCTGCTGAGCTTGAAGTAGTCGTTGAACTTGAAGTAGATGAACATGCTGCTAAGACACCAAGACTCATAAGAGTAACACCAGAGTAAAGTAATTTTTTAAGATTTGTTTTCATAATAAAGATTCCTTTTCTTTAGGAAGTCGTATCCCTTCCTGATATGCTCCTAGTTTACCTTTCCTTCCTAAAAGAAAGATTAACGATTGCCAAAAGAAAACTTAAAGTTCTTAGGAACTACAAAAGGCCGGGAAACCCAGCCTAGGAATAATCATTGATAAAATCTATAGCTTAACCCAATGCAAGCTTTTCAACTCAAGCAAGGGAGAAGTTTCAGGGTTTGTATCTGATTCAGAAATGCGTTTTAAACCTGGAATCATCGCATTGTATTGATAAATGCGAAAAATACCATCTCCTTCAAATAAGTATGTTCCATCCTGTAAAGGACGAAGTAGGGCGTCCGGTCCAATTTCAAATCCAAGATTGCGGAAATTATCCACCAAACGTAGACTCTCATCGGCAAGCTGAGTATAGAGGTCAATTAAGACATATTCTCCCGACTTGTCCAAAGCTAGAAGCAGCTCCTCTGTACCATCATGATTGACATCATACAAACTATAAAATATTCCACTATATTCTTGCTCCTGACTAGTTAATAAGCTCAGATAGCTACTGACCTCATCCTGATTGATTGCCTCAGCAGGCTGCCCCATATTCGCTTGATAACGATCAATAACTGATTGGTATACCTCACTTAGCTCAGGAGTGGTCACTGAGGATGCTTGCGTCTCGGAGCTAGATGCTATTGTTGACGCTTGCTGCAAACTAGAACTATCTGAAACTTGGCTTGAAGCACTAGAGCTAGAACTCTCACCACCTTTTACCTGATTAGACTGACAAGCAGCTAATAGTACAACCGTGGACACTAACATCAGTTTACCAATAAATGTTTTCATAACTTCCTCCTGTGCTCTATCTTTGGTCTTATACTCTTCGAAAATCAACATTATCCGTTATCAAGAGCCTTGATGAGTGAAAAGCTCCAGTGGAGGTTTTCAGCCTGTTACCTTGAAATAAGATAGTAACAGAGTTCTATCTTCGGCTTCGTTTCCTAGGCTACTTTTGATTCTCATTGAGTATTAGTATAACATCTTTCCGAAGGCTTGTAAACGCCACCATATATGGACAAAGCATCCGAGCCAGAAAAAGCCGAATGTTTCCATCCGACTTTTGTTGTTAATCTTTCTGATCAAGAGCACGCAACATTTGGTCAATTTTATTGCCGTACTCAATTGATTGGTCTTTTTCAAAGACCAAATCCGGAATTTTATAAAGAGTTAACTTACGACCAAGTTCTCTCTTAATGGTTCCCGTCGCTTTTTCAAGACCCGTTTGTGCTTTTTGATTATCGGATGCCAAATTACTCATGATTGTGTAGTAAACCTTGGCCATTGACAAATCGCCGACCATCTGAACATCTGTAATGGTCACTCCCTGCACACGTGGATCACGAACTTTCTTTTGCAAAATCTCATTGACTTCGCGCTTGATTTCCATCCCGACACGGTCTGTACGAAAATGATTCGCCATATTCTTTCCTTTCTTAGATGATAGAAAAGCTGAGTTTCCCCAGCTTGAATAATCCAAGTAGATTAAAAACTATTGCTTTAAAACCTACTAAATCTATTAAATTATCACTTCCTCGACAAAATCACTTGTCTATGATTTTGACAATGAGAAAATATTATTTTTTGATTTCTTCCATGATGTAAGCTTCAATGGTATCATCAACTTTCAAGTCGTTGTAGTTCTCAATCATCAAACCACCCTCTTGAGCATTACCAACTTCTTTCACGTCATCTTTATAGCGTTTCAAACTAGCTAGTTTACCATCAAATACTACAACACCATCACGGATAACTCGAACACTTGAATCACGGGTAACTTTACCACGAACAACCATGAAACCACCGATCGTTCCAACTTTGGATACCTTGAAGGTTTCACGAATGATTGCCTCACCAATGATTTTTTCTTCATATTCTGGGTCAAGCATACCTTTCATGGCATCTTCCATCTCTTCGATAACCTTGTAAATGATGCTGTGAAGACGTACTTCAACATCATCTGCTTCAGCTTGGCTACGTGCTTCAGCTGTTGGACGAACGTTGAAACCAATCACAAGAGCATTTGAAGCTTCCGCAAGAGTAATATCTGATTCGTTGATAGCTCCGACTGCAGAGTGGACGATATTGACACGTACTCCCTCTACTTCAATCTTTTGAAGCGATGATGCAAGTGCTTCAACTGAACCTTGTACGTCAGCCTTGATAATCACATTAACTGACTTAACCTCACCCGCTTTAAGGGTATCAAAGAGGTTTTCAAGACTAACTCGTTGCGTTGCTTGACGCTGTTTAAGAAGAGCGCGTTTAGCACGTTCTTCACCTGCTGCACGAGCTGATTTCTCATCCTCGTAAACTGCAAAGTGATCGCCTGCCATAGGTGCTTCGTTCAAACCAGTAATAGATACCGGTGTAGATGGACCAGCAGTTTTAACACGACGACCAAGGTCGTTTGTCATGGCACGAACACGTCCGAAGGTATTTCCGACAACGATTGGGTCTTGAACATTAAGTGTCCCTTGTTGAACGAGGAGGGTTGCAACCGCACCTTTCCCTTTATCCAAATGCGCTTCGATAACTGTACCAATCGCACGAACAGTTGGGTCTGCCTTCAGTTCTTGAATTTCAGCAACCAAAAGAACAGTTTCCAACAATTCATCAATGTTTTGGTTAAACTTAGCTGAGATTTCTACAAATTCAGATTCTCCACCCCAAGCAGTTGAGATAACACCGTGCTCAGCCAATTCACCGATGACACGCTCTGGGTTTGCACCTGGCTTGTCAATCTTGTTGATAGCTACAATGATTGGTACATTAGCTGCTTTTGAGTGGTTGATAGCCTCAATTGTTTGTGGCATGACACCATCATCTGCTGCAACGACTAGGATGGTCAAGTCGGTAACAGATGCTCCACGTGCACGCATAGAAGTAAAGGCCGCGTGTCCTGGAGTATCCAAGAAGGTAATTTTCTTACCAGCTTCCTCAATTTGGTAGGCACCGATATGCTGTGTGATACCACCAGCTTCTCCAGTAGCAACACGAGAATTACGTAGGGTATCCAACAAGGTTGTTTTACCATGGTCAACGTGGCCCATGATAGTCACAACAGGTGGGCGTTCTGTCATCTCTTCTTCATTGAGGTAGCCCTCTTCTACGAAGAAACGCTCAATATCTGCGTTATCGACCTCTACCTTTTCTTTCGCTTCAATACCATAATCAACCATGAGGAGTTCGATAGTATCTCCATCCAAAGATTGGTTTTGAGTCGCCATAACTCCCATAAGGAAGAGTTTTTTCACAATTTCAGCAGGTTCGCGTTTGATCCGTTTTGCAATTTCTGCGACGGTCATGCCAGCAGTATATTCAAATTCAGTTGGCAATTCGTGGAACTTGCGTTCTGTGACAGGTTTGGCAGGTTGGTTAGCCTTGCCTTTTTTATTTTTCTTGTTGTTATTCCAGTTACTTGTTCTTTGATTTCTCACTTGATTTTGACTATTTCGATTTCTTTGTTGTTTCCGTGGACCATCTTCTTCGTCACTATTAAAGTCACGTTTTTTATCTGGTCGAGCTTGTTTCTTACGACGGGTATCTACAGTAGTTTCTGCAACTTGCTCTGGTACCGATGCAACAGGTGCAGGCTTCACAAATGGTTTGCTTTCCACAACCGGTTCTTCAAACTTAATTTCTTTTGGCTTCTTAGGTTGCTTCTTAGCTTCCTGAGCCTGACGAAAACGTTCTTCACTAGTACGAGCATACTCCGCATTTTGTTCTGCTTTCAAAGCAGCAGCACGCGCTTTGAAGTCAATTTTAGGTCCTGCTGGTTTTGCAGCCTCTCTTTGTTCAAAGCGAGCTGACTGACCCGAACGGTTGTCCTGACGACGGTTGTCACGATTATCGCGACGATCACCAAATCGGTTGTCTTTCCGCTCTTCTGAACGCTGGTCACGACGATTGTCGCGTCGATCATTTCGCTCATTGTTTGAACGTCCCTGACCTTGTTGACGGTTGTCACGACGGTCCTGACCAGATTTAGCTTGACCACCTTTTCCTTGCCCCTGAGCTCGCTTAGCAGCCTGCTCTTTGGCACGTGCTTCACGCTCTGCCTTAAAGTTTCGACTCTGTGGACGATGTGGAGCTGATTGTACTGCACTTGTCGCAACTTCTTCTTTTACTACTGGCTGTGTTTCCTTAGCTTTTTCTACCTTAGCTGTTTCCACTTTTGGAGTTTCATCAACCTTCTCAGGCTTGCTAACTTTTGCCGCAACTTTAGTTGCCTCTGATTTTTGTCCACCAAAGCTTTCTGCAAGGCGTTTAGCACTTGCTTCATCTACGCTTGAAGCATGGCTTTTGACTTCAAAGCCCAATTCTTGAGCCTTAGCAACAACTTCCTTACTGCTTACGCCTAATTCACGGGCTATTTCATTCAATCTCTTCTTAGACAATGCCTTGTCCTCCTGTTCTATTCCATAATAGACCTCATCTTCTTTGTAAATCCAGCGTCTGTCACTGCAAGAACTTTTCTAGCCTTGCCGACAGCTGCACTCAATTCCAGTGTTGAAAACACTGTTACAACTTCTACTTGATAGGTATGACTTTTATCTGTTACTTTTTTACTTAAATTTCCAGCAGCATCTTCGGCTAAAAACACCAACTTTGCCTGCCCTTTTTGAATAGCTTCAACAACCAGGTCCTCACCCGAAACCAGGCGACCAGCTCGCTGGGCCAAACCTAATAAATTTAAGATTTTCTGTCTCTTATTCGAGTCCAAGTTCTCTCCTCTTGATCTTATGATCAACGTAGGCAATTAATTCATCGTAAAATTCTTCGGCCACTTCCATACTAAAGGAACGATCGAAGACACGACGTTTCTTAGCTTGGCTTGCCTCATCATTATCAAGCTTGATGTAAGCTCCACGACCATTTGCCTTGCCTGTTGGATCGATAAATACTTGACCTTCTTTATTTTTTACAATACGGAGCAAATCCCGTTTGTCGATGATTTCACCGGACACCACAGACTTGCGCAAGGGTATTTTTCTAGCTTTTGCCATGGTTGCTCCTTTTGCCTTATTCTTGTTCTTCTTCGACTTCTTCTACAACTTCGTCTGTTGCATATTGAGTTGCTTCAAAAGCTTCATACTCCGATGCTGACTTGATGTCGATACGGAATCCTGTCAAATGCGCTGCCAAACGAACGTTTTGACCTCGACGACCAATTGCCAATGACAACTTATCATCTGGTACAACGACTGTAGCATGTTTCCCATCTTCCGTGTCAAACAATACTTGGTCAACTTCAGCAGGTGCAAGGGCATTGTAGATAAATTCCGCTTCATCAGCTACCCACTCGATAACGTCAATATTTTCCTCAGTAGGAATCATACGGTCATTCTTAGCATCATAACGAGCTGGATGGAATTTGCTAGTGATTTTCTTGATATTTGAACCACCACGACCAACGATAGTACCGATGGCATCTACGTTTGGATTATGGCTACGAACAGCCACTTTCGTACGGTCTCCAGCTTCACGGGCAACACTCATGATTTCAACTGTTCCATCGTATACTTCTGGAATTTCCTGCTCCATGAGACGTTTAATCATTTCTGGATGGCTACGGCTAACAAATACGTTAACCCCACGACCATTGTCTTCTACCTTGTAGACATAGACTTCGATGCGATCATGAGATTGGAAAACCTCACCAGGAATTTGATCCTGTTTTGACAACTGTGCTTCAATCGTACCAAGGTTGACATAGATAAAGCGATTATCAAAACGCTCTACCGTACCTGACATAATCTCATTTTCATGTTGCTTGTAGGTATTGAAGGTAATGGCACGCTTTTGTTTGCGCATCTTTTCCATGATGGTCTGTTTAGCTGATTGAGCAGCTACACGTCCAAATTCCGCTGGGTCTTCTTGGAATTTAATTTTGTCACCCATTTCATAAGCTGATGAAATAGCCAAGGCATCTTTTAGACTAATTTCTAGTCGGCTATCAAATACTTCATCTACTACTTCACGAACAGTAAATACATGGAAATCGCCTTTTTTCTCGTCAAATTCAATCACTGCTGATTCTGATTGACCATAACGGCGTTTATAAGCTGAACGAAGCGACTCTGTAACTGCATCAATGATATCCGCTTTGTTAATACCCATGTCTTCCTCTAAAATACGGAAGGCTTCTAGCATTTCTTTACTCATGTTGTTTTCCTTTTGCGCTCAAAAGGTCCTTTCTTAAAGTCTAATATCTTTTAAAATACTCATGAAAGAGCATTATAACTTAACAGCCAAACGGGCCTTAGCCACCGTCTGGTAAGGAATAGTCACTTCCTTCTTACGAGTTTTATCCATATATTCCATAATCAGGTCTGTTCCATCAAAAGAGAGCAAAGTTCCTTCGAAAACCTTGATTTTATCAATTGCCTGATAGAGCTTGACATGGATGTACTTTCCAACTGCCTTTTCAACAGCATCTGCCGTTTTTAAAGGACGTTCCAAACCTGGACTTGTTACCTCCAGCATGTATTGGTCTGGAAATGGATCTGGTTTGATAGTGTCCAAAATCGGACTGATCTTTTCGGATAAATCTGCCGTATCTTGAAGAGAGATTCCACCCTCCTTATCGACAAAAATCGATAGGACATAGTCACCGCCCATTTTACCATATTCCACATCTACCAACTCGTAAGGAGTTTGAATAGCGGGGGTAATTGCTGCTGTGACCAATTCAATAATTGATGACATAAACACCTCCTACTTTTACAGTCGCTAGAAATACATTACTCAAATAGTTCGCACTATCCAGGACTCTCTATTTCCTTTGACAGTAAACTCCCTTGTACTATCATTCATTCTATATACAGAAATCCGTGTACAGGGAAAGGGTTGACTGACGCCAACCCCTTTTCTCATTATTCACTTCCATTATTCTATCATATCTATCCCTATTTGTAAAGGAAAACGATGGATTATAGTCATTTAGTTTATTCGACAAAGGAAAAAGGTCTCTGCTAGACCTCTCCTCATTTTCCACTAAGGGAATTATTGAAACTGTGCTTCCACACGATAGATGACTTGACCCTTGTTTGAGAATTTCTCCTCATACTCAGTCATAACGTTACCTTCCAAACCATCAGCATGCAAATCTAGCCAAACTTGCTTCAAGACCATGCCATATTGAGAAAAACTAGCTAGGCTATACTCAAACAGACCACGATTATCTGTTTTGAAGTGGATTTCTCCCTTCTCAGGTAGGATTTCCTTGTAGGTATCCAAGAATGACTTGTAGGTCAAACGGCGTTTCTCATGACGTTTCTTAGGCCATGGATCTGAAAAATTCAGATAAAGCTGATCTATCTCTGCCGGTGCAAAATAGTTGGTCAAACTCGAACCATCCACCTGCAATAATTTTATATTTGGCAAGCCAGCTTCAAGCACACGGTCCAAGGCATAGCTTAACACGGTCATCTGAATATCAATACCAATATAGTTAATATCTGGATTTTGCGCAGCCATACCAGTGACAAAGCGACCTTTACCAGAACCAACTTCTATGTGGATAGGATTATTGTTTCCAAAAATCTCTGCCCATTTCCCCTTACATTCCTCTGGATTGGAGATAACATACTGGGGATTGTTTGCTAGAAGCTCACTCGCTCCCTTACGATTTCTAACTCTCATACTTCCTTATAGAAACTCTGACGGAATTGCCGTAGAGCATAAATTTCTTTATTTGCAGCCAAAACATTGTAGCTTTCTACATGCTTAGCAATTTGGTTTAGATAGCCAAGCTGGCCATACCAATAAACCTTATTTAATACTGTGCTGTTATATTTGTAGCCATAAGCCCGAAGCCACTCTTCCCAGGACTGACGAGGAATATAATGCGTCAAAATATAGGCAACATCCAACATCCGATCCGTTACACAAGCGGTCTCCCAATCTGTCAAATACACCAAACCAGACGTCGTTTCTACCCAGTTACTATGATGCAAATCTCCGTGAACAAATGTTGCCACCTCTTGACGGAATCTTGGTAGATTATTCAATAAATCTTGGCAGATAGATTGCAGATAAGAATTCTGTCCCAATCTAGTTGGCGCCTCTTTTTGCCAACGATAAACCAAATCCTGAGGTTCCATATAGGTATAATTCATCTGCAAAGCCTGATTGAGCAAAATGCGAGAATAGTGCATTCTCACCAGTATTTGACGAATCTGTTTACTAGTCATATCTTGACGCTCCAAGGTACGACCATTCAACCACTCCTGCTCTACACGATGCCCCATTCCTACTTCACGATTTGCTGACAAAACGGGTGGTGTAATTTGCTCACGCGCAAGAGCAGACACTATCGGAGGCATCTCATACTTCACAAAGACTGGCGTTCCGTCTGACCGTAGGCCTTTAAACGCTTTGCCACTATTTCCTGCAATAGACTGTAATTGTAGCCCACTGGTATCAAACTGCATGCCTTTCCTCCTTTAAAAATTCCTTACTATTTTACTAATTTTCGTCTATTTAGTCAATCAATTTTTTTAATTTTAGAGGCAAATATATTTCATGCAAGAAAATCCCCACGAGAAGTAAGACGACTACCATCGTATTCTCTTTAGAAAATAGCAGAGCAAAGCCCAATTCCACCAGTAATAGACTGTATAAAATCACTCTAAGCAAATTCTGAAGACCGATTTTCTTGGAAGCTTTCTCCAAAGGATACAGTTGTGTTACATATTGATAATCATAGTGCTTGTAAAGCCCCAACAACTGGAAGACAAGCAAATAATGAAAGACTAAAACTAGGCCGATGGATAACCACGATTCTTCGATGGCAAATAGAGACAAAATCGCCAACAACAGTAGACGTATCGTCAAGCCCAAGTAGTCTCCTGAACGCAAGAAAGCCCGTAAGTAGAGATAAAACCAAGTCTGTCTCGACTTGACAAGACGCAAGATTCCATTGAGATAGCTTCTCGGTCTAACTGTCGTGCTGATGCCTTTAACCGTCGTAAACAAGGCAAAGAAACGTAAAATAGACTGTTTCCTTTTTTGTTCATCTTGAATAGCCTTAGACCAGTCCAATACTCCCTGTGACTGATAAGCCACTAATTGGCGCTTGACAAGAAGACATTTTAAAACCAACAAAGTAAGAAGACCAGCTACAATCATCCACACCGGAAAACCCAGTTTCAAATAGATTGGTAACAAAACAAGCTGAACCACCACCTGTATAGAGGACCAAAACAAGACCGTGCGTCTGGCCGCAACCTCGAGTCCTTGCAGAATGTCTTTTTCCTTGGTCAATAAGAAGATTTGATCAGCTTCTTCTAAATAAGTCGCAATTCTTCCGGACAATAGCACCAGTAGACTGATTGCAATAACCACCAAAACAATCGGCAACGGATTCTCAGGGAATGACAACAATAATTGACGGTATTGCAAACTCAAAAAGCCTAATAAAACCATGAGAACCAAAACAAAATGGTCATTCAGAACATAGCGCAGATATTTGGAACAACGATTTAAAAAATCTAGTCGGCGTTGTTGAAACAATTCTTTCATCCAGCCACTCCTTCTTGCGTCAAGGCCAGATAAATTTCGTTCAGACTTGCACCATCCATACCAAATGCACTTTGTAGCTCCTCCAAATTTCCAGTTGCACGGACCTGTCCCTGATGTAAAATCACAAAAGAGTCGCACATTTTCTCAGCTGAGTCAAGAACGTGAGTGGACATGAGAATGGAAGTACCCTTAGATTTTTCTTCCTCCAAAAGAGTAATCAAGTCAGAGATAGCCACAGGGTCTAATCCCAGAAAAGGCTCATCAACAATCAGCAGACTCGGCTCCACCATAAAAGCACAAATAATCATGACCTTCTGCTTCATTCCCTTTGAAAAGTTGACAGGAAACCAGTCCAATTTTTCATCCAAGCGAAACAGTTTTAACAAGTGCTCAACACGTCCCCAAGCTTGCTCCCAGGATAAATCATAGGCCATTGCTACCACTTCCAAGTGCTCTTTGAGGGTTAGTTCTTCATACAAACTTGGTGTTTCAGGGATAAACCCAATCTTCTTCCGATAATTTTCAGCCCCTTGTAGCAAAGTTAGGCCGTCAATTGCAATCTGTCCTTGATAAGGTGTCAAAAGACCGATAATTTCCTTAATAGTCGTTGATTTCCCTGCACCATTTAAACCAATTAGACCTACTAATTGACCATCCTCAACGGTAAAAGATACATCTTTCAAAACCGGGATATTGACATATCCTCCAGTTACATTTTTTACTTCTAACATACATTTCTTCCTACAATTTGATATAATTATTATAACAAAAATCCCAGAAAGAGGTTGCCATTATGTCGGATTGTATTTTTTGCAAAATTATCTCTGGAGAAATACCAGCTTCAAAAGTCTACGAAGATGACCAAGTATTAGCCTTCTTAGACATCACTCAGGTCACAAAAGGACACACATTGGTCGTCCCTAAAAAACACTACCGAAACGTGCTTGACATGGATGAAGAAGCTGCAGCCACACTCTTTTCTGTTGTGCCGACCATCGCTCGTCAGTTAAAAGAAAAACTTGGAGCTAGTGGTCTAAACATCGTTAATAACAACGAGGAGGCCGCTGGACAAACCGTCTTTCATACACACATCCATCTCTTACCACGCTTTAACAATCAAGATGGATTGAACATTCAATTTAAAGCCAACGACCCTGACTTCCCAGCCCTGGCTCAACTGGCACAAGAGCTCTATCTAGGAGAATAATATGAAACTTCGTAATATCATTTTAGCCGTAAGCGCCGCTACCGCCAGCTTCCTTGCAGTCACGCATCGGGATAAAATTGCTAAAGAAGTACAGGAAACCAAACAACTTCTATCAGATATTCAATTGAGCAAGGACAATATTCAGGAACAACTTGCCATTATCCAAAGTTTTCAAGAACCCTTGCAGGAAATGGCTTCTGACTTACAATATAAGACTCGAGTCTATCAGCAAAGTATTGCAGGAAACTTGGAAGAAATCCAACAGATTCTCAAAAAATACCAGAATGAGAATAGCACTCCCTGACATAGGGAATTTCCAAATATATAAAAATAGAGGTTGCAAACAACCTCTATTTTTATAGGCTTTTATACTCGCTCGTCAAAGTAATAAAAGAAAAACTGAATGACTACATTATTGTGACCCGTTTTCATCACCAAGTACTGGCTCTGTTGAAAAATCGATTACCTGCTCTTCTGTTGTTACAGTCGTAGTAGCTGATGGATTCCCTATTTCTGGATCCAAGCGTTCCGCCCACGGACTTGCTTCTAGCAACAAGAGATTTGTATATACATCATAAACGTTGATTGGACTTGGTAATCCCACTTGTCCTTCGTAAACCTTCACGTTTGTGACTAAGTCGGTCTTTTCTTCTAAGCCGATAGATTTTTTCAAAATATTTTGCATTTCCAATAGGTGTTCGCTGGTTGGTAATTGATAATAGATTGCATCAACCATTTGATCCACACCGCGCAACTGATAGGAATTCAACTTGGAGACAGAGTCTTTGTACCCCAAGAGACTTGGAATTGTCGCAGGACTAATCTCAATGTTGGTTCGCATATTATTGGAAATGGCAGTCAGAATCTTCTTATACTGGGTAAAACCGTCTAACTGAAGGAGTTTTTTTATAATAGCCGTTATAACTTCACGTTGACGTCTCTGACGACCAATATCCCCCTCAGGATCATCATAGCGCATCCGAGCATAAACCAGCGCCTGATTTCCATTTACCAACTGTTTCCCCGGCTGAACGATAGAGGTGTAGGCAGGCTCATGTTCCGAAATGGATATAGGGAAGCCAAGAGTATTATTTACCTCAATACCTCCAACCGCATCAACAAGCTCAACCAGACCATCCATATTTATTTCGATATAGCGGTCAATATTAATATCCATCATCTTTTCGATCGTGGCAATGGCCATCGGTGCCTGTCCGTAGCTATAAGAATGATTTAGTTTTTCAACCGTTCCTGAAGATTCCCCGCTCGCTTCTGCGATTTCAACCATAATATCACGAGTCAAGCTCATCATATTGGTTTCCTTAGTCTTAGGATTGACGGTTACCAAAATCATCGAATCACTACGACCACCCTCCCAATCTCCTCCACGGGTCGCTTGGTCCATATCCACCCCCATCAGTAGGATAGTTAGGGGCTCTGTCGCATCAATCGGAGTGATTTTTTCTTCTCCATCTAATTGCTTAAATGTTTTCGAAATAGCATCCGTAGAAAAATTTAACAAGCTGGCTCCATATATTAAGCCGGCACCTACTGTTAAACCAATAATAGCCAAAGACATTAAGAATATTTTTTTTCCAATTGTCATACTTCACCAATTAACTTGCCCATATAATAAAGATCAAGCCATTCTCCTTTATCTGTTCTAGCCCCACGTACCTGGGTTCCTTCAATGTTAAATCCTAGTTTTTGGTATAAATGTACTGCCGCCTGATTGCGAACCTGAACCGTTAATTCCAAACGCTTCAATACATCCATTTCCTCTGCCCAATGCAATACTTCTTCCAGTAAAATCGTCCCTAGACCGTGACCCCAATAGGCTTTTTTTACTGCAATAAAAATATTTCCGATATGGCTAATGCGAAACTGCTTAGAGGACTTAACAGAAATTGCGCCGACGACTTCCAAACCAACCTTAGCCAACAGGCACAATTCACGAGGATTTTCGATTCCTGCTTCGAAGATGGTCTCCATTTCATCAACACTAAATCGAAAACCAGTCTCATCCATGACCAGATAATCCGTTTCTCCAGCAACTTGATTCATAAAATCAATAAAAGCTGCTGCATCAGCTGGTTCAGCTTCACTAAAATACACTTCTTTTTCAGACATTTTGGAACTCCTTCGCTAAATCGCTACTTTGAGCCCCATGAGATTCGACTGTCAATCGTCGACCATCTCCCTCTTTCTCTATACGAATGAGCAAATAGTCATCAAATAGACTGACATCCAGTAATTCTCCCCACTCGATAACCGTTATACCACCTCCATAAAGAAAATCATCCAAATCAATCGAGTCAGGATCATCTCCAATTCGATAAACATCTAAGTGATAGAGTGGCATGTTCCCCTCATACTCTCGAACAATCGTATAAGTAGGACTCTTAATCATCTGTTCAATTTTTAAACCCTTGGCCAAACCCTTGGTCAGAGTTGTTTTCCCAGCACCCAAATCTCCTGATAATACTAGAACTTGATTTGGCTTACAGGCTTTCCCAATTCTCTCACCAATGGCAATCAATTCATTTTCATTCTGACTATACATATCTTTAATTATACCATAGCCCCAGTAGTTTGTCATAGGTCTACTGGAAATTGTAGACAAGTCGACAGAAAAAATCGCAAGCCAGAGCCTGCGATTTTGTTTATTCTACGCTGAAAAGATATGGGTAGACTGGTTGATTTCCTTGATGGATTTCGACCTCGACATCTTCAAATTGTTCTTCTAGCTGTTCAGCAAGAGTTTGAGCCAATTCTTCATTACCATCTTCACCGATGTAGATTGTCACGATTTCGCTATCTTCATCGAGCATTTTCTCAAATGTAGCGACAAGTGTTTCCATCATATCTGGATTAGAAACCACAATCTTGCCATCAACCATACCAAGGTTATCATTCTCATGGATTTCAAGACCGTCAATGGTTGTATCGCGAACCGCAGTTGTCACGCTGCCGCTTTTCACCTCTGCAAGCGATGCCGTCATCGCTGAAAAGTTGCTTTCCAAATCACGACTTGGATCAAAGGCAAGTAAGCTAGTAAAACCTTGTGGTAGGGTCTTAGTTTCCACAACCTTAACTGCAACTTCTGCAACCTCAGCAGCCGTCTGAGCAGCCATCAAGATATTTTTGTTGTTTGGCAACAAAATGACATTGCGGGCATTAACCAATTCAATAGCATTGACAAAATCTTCTGTTGATGGGTTCATAGTCTGACCACCTGAAATCACATAGTCAACGCCTTGTGATTTGAAAATTTCTGTCAAACCTTCACCAGCAGCAACCGCAATAATAGCATACTCTTTTTGTTCAGTCGGTTTTTGGAAAGTTTCTTCTTTTTCGACCTGAGCTTCATGTTGCTCACGCATATTGTCCACTTTTACCTTGACCAAGCTACCGTATTGAAGACCCGCTTGCATGACCAAACCTGGATCTTCTGTATGGACATGGACTTTAACGATTTCATCATCGTTGACCACAAGGAGGGAATCCCCAAGGTCGTTGAGGTAGTTACGGAATTCTTCATAATCAAAGTCCTTCACATAAGTAGGACCTTGGCGAAGAGCTACCATGATTTCGGTACAATAACCAAAGGTAATATCCTCAGTTGCTACATGACCAGCAACTGACTTATGGTGCTCAGCATTGATCATTTCAGACATAACAGCTGGTGTCGCCTCAAAATCTTCCGAAGCAATATACTCACCCGTCAAAGCTGACAAGAAGCCTTCATAAATGTAAACAAGACCTTGTCCACCTGAATCGACAACACCAACTTCCTTCAAGACTGGAAGCATCTCTGGCGTTTTCTTAAGAGCACGATTAGCACCGTCAAGAGTAGCACGCATGACCTCAACCGCATCATCAGTCTCTTCTGCCTTTTTCAAAGCGGCAGTGGCTGCCCCACGCGAAACAGTAAGAATAGTACCTTCAACTGGCTTCATAACGGCTTTATAAGCCACTTCTACACCATGTTGAAAGGCTTGCGCCAAATCCTTACCGTCCAATTCAACCTTGCCTTTAACAGATTGACCGAAACCGCGGAACAATTGTGACGTAATAACACCTGAGTTTCCACGAGCTCCCATCAACAAGCCCTTAGAAAGAATTTGTGCAACTTCTCCAACAGTAGAAGCAGACTTATCTGCTACTTCTTTAGCACCATTGGTAATAGTCATCCCCATATTGGTACCAGTATCCCCATCTGGAACTGGGAAAACATTGAGTGAGTTCACATATTCGGCTTGTTTATTCAGACGAGTTGATGCTGCTTGCACCATTTCTTGAAATAAACTAGTTGTAATTTTAGACACAATTATTCTCCTACGACTTTGATATTTTGGATAAAGACATTGACGGCATCTACAGAGATACCTAGTTGATTTTCCAAGTTGAACTTAACACGTTCTTGGATATTGCGAGATACTTCACTGATTTTTACACCGTAGCTCATCACAGTATAAACATCGACTGCAATGCGACCATCTTCCAAGGTCTTGATCACAACACCTTTAGAATAATTTTCTTTTCTCAAAAGTGCTTGAAAATTATCCTTGATCGCAGACTTACTAGCCATCCCAACAACACCGAAAATCTCAGTCGTAGCACCGCCAACAACTGTGGCAATCACGTCATCAGTCAATTCGATTTGGCCGTCTTTAGTATTGATTTTAACAGTCATAATTCGTTACCTCAAATAGTTTTATCACTCCATTTTACCACATTTTCTGCTTTCTGTAAAAAACAAGCTTGTTACATCGGATTTTACAAAAAAAGAGCTCCCAAAGGAACCCTTTTCACAATTAACCTAAACGCTGCTTAGCATCTGCTGCACGTTGGAAAGCTTGTCCGACATAGTTGATACAGAGCATCATCACAAGGATGAAGATGGCTGCTGGCAACCAAATCCATGTCTTGTTTTCCAAAATATCTGCATTGCGGGCATTGGCAATCAAGGTACCCAAACTTGGTACTGTCGATGGTAGACCGAAACCAAGATAAGTCAACGAAGTCTCGATACCGATATTTCCCGCAAAGTTCAAGGTCAAGTTAACGATAATCAATGAACTTAAGTTTGGTAAAATTTCACGGAACATAATCATGAAGTCGCTTGTTCCCAATGTTTTTGATGCATTGACATAATCCAAGCTTGCCTCTGACAAAGTCCTTGTACGGAATAGACGAGCCTTGGCCGTCCAATAAAAGGCACTCATGATGAGAATGAAGTGATAGATCGTATAGTTCTTGATAACTGTCACGAAAACAATGATCAACATTGTTACCGGCAAAATCATGATGAAATCGACAATACGCATCAAGAATCCGTCCAAACGACCACCGTAATAACCAGAAATCAAACCGATAGAGATACCAACGATACTAGTAATAATCGTAATGGTAAAACCGATAATGATTGAGTTACGAGCACCGATAATCAGCTGACCAAAGATATCTTTACCACCTTCATCTGTCCCCAAGATATAGCCGTTAACACCTGGTTCCAAGTAACGTCCCAAAAGGTTGACTTTCATAACTTGTTCTTGATTCAACAGAAGTGCACCGATAAAGACTGCTAAGAGAACCGTCACTAAGATAATTAATGAGGTCAATGCAAGTCGATCTTTCATAAACTCCCGCGCGATGACACGGAAGCCACCTGGAGGAGTTGAAGCAGATTGTACTTGTTTTTTATTTTCTTTACTCACCTTACTCCTCCTTCTATTTCACACGGATACGTGGATCCACGATACTCATGATAATATCTGAAATCAATGTCCCCAACAAAGTACCCATACCAAATACCAACAATAAAGCTAAGATAACACTATAGTCACGACTAGAAATAGAGTTAAAGAATAACTGACCGATACCTGGGTAAGTGAAAATATTTTCAATAAAGATAGAACCACCAATTAATCCTGTCAATTCATAACCCAAGAAAGATGCGATCGGTAAAATCGAATTACGGAAAATATGACGGTTATAAACAACTCTCTCAGGAACACCTTTGGCACGAGCTGTACGAACATAGTCCTGGCTCTTAGCATCAATAATCCCCGTACGGAGATATTGAATAGTAACTGTTGTTGACAAAATCGCCATTGTAATCGCTGGCAGAATCATATGGTGTAAACGACTGAGAGTCGCTGCAAATCCTTCCACACCACCGCTAATCGAACCGCGCGTCGGGAACCAGCCCAAACTAAAGCCAAACATCCAGAGCATGAGGATGGCAAAAACGAAAGTTGGAGTTGAAAATGTCAAGAAGTTATACACGCCAATGATTTTATCTGCAAGTGAGTTTTGATAACGACCTGCAATCATACCCAATGGAAGTGCAATCAAATAAGTCAATACCATCGTCAAGAGGGATAATCCAATTGTATTATTCAAGCGCTGCATGATGACATCAACAACTGGTTGTTTAAAAATAACACTCTGACCAAAATCTCCTTGCAAAAGATTGCCTACCCAACGGAAATACTGAACAGGGATTGGGTCATAATAACCTGCCGCAATCCGTTTTTGTTCAATGATTGCTGGATCAATATTTGGGTCAATCAATCCTGTAAAGGGATCCCCCGGCATCATCTTCGCAACAAAGAACGCAATGACACTCAAAATAATAATCTGCGGAATCATCATGAGTAAACGACGTAATACTGTTTTCCACATCTTAGTTCTGACCTCCTTCTGGAAGGGCTACTTGATGAGTTTCTGAGAAGGATCTCAAATCGTACACACGACCGTTTTCATCATAGTATTGACCTTGCATTTCTTGATATTCTTTTTCAGCAGCCAAACGCTTTTCTTTATTCTTCAATCGATTGAGTGGGTCAATCGTTGGAATAGCTGACAACAAACGTTTAGTATAAATGTGTTGTGGATTATTATAAATATCGTTCTTATTTCCTGTTTCTACGAAACGTCCGCGATACATGATGAACAATTCATCACACATGTGTTGCACAACACCGAGGTCATGGGAAATAAAGAGATAGCTGAGCTTAAACTCATCTTGGATACGTTTCATATAATTCAAGACCTGTGCCTGCACAGACAAATCCAAGGCAGAAACCGGCTCGTCTGCAATAATCAAACGAGGATTACTAGCCAAGGCACGAGCAACACCGATACGTTGGCGTTGACCACCTGAGAATTCATGAGGATATTTAATCAGAGCTTCTTCATTTAGACCGATTGTATCCAAGAGTTGAAGAACTTTTTTCTTTTCTTCATCTGGAGATAAACGGTCAAAGTTACGGATTGGTTCCGCAATGATGTCCAAAATACGTTTTTTAGGGTTAAAACTTGAAAGAGAATCTTGGAAAATCATTTGAACATCACGATTAAAGTTTCCTTTTTTACCACGTGATTTGTTGGTTACATTTTGTCCCTCATAGATAATCTGACCAGAAGTGGCACGCTCTAAACCGATAATTGCCTTACCAATGGTCGATTTCCCAGAACCTGACTCACCTACCAAACCATAGGTTTTTCCTTCTTCAAACTCAATATTAACGCCATCGACAGCATAGACATGATCCGTCACACGGTTAAAGAAGCCACTACGAATTGGATAATGGACTTTTAAATCTTTTACTTCAATAAATCCCACTATTAGGCCTCCCCTTCAAAATAGAATGTCTCATGGCAGGTACAACGGACAAAGTGATTCGGACCTACCTCGTGCATGCTCGGATTCTCTTCATGAGCCTCTGCTCCAATCCACGGAATACGTGGAGCAAAACGGCAACCCTTACGAACCATTTTTGTAATCGGTGGCACAATACCTTCAATAACATGAAGATCGCCACCCTCGCTACCTGATTGAGGATTTGACTTCAAGAGCGAACGTGTATATGGATGTTTTGGATTGGTAAACAATTCTTCTACTGGCGCTACTTCGACAAACTGACCACCGTACATGACCGCCACACGATCAGCAGTCTCTGCAACTACTCCCAAGTCATGAGTAATCAAAATAATACCTGAACCTGTCTCCGCTTGAATATCATTTAAGAGATCCAAGATTTGTGCTTGAATTGTAACATCCAAGGCCGTTGTAGGTTCGTCCGCAATAATAATTGGCGGTTTACAAGACAAGGCCATAGCAATAATGATACGCTGACGCATACCACCTGAAAGCTCATGTGGATACTGTTTAAATGTCCGCTTAGGATTTGGAATACCTACCTGAGCCAAGAGTTCCAAAACTCGCTCTGTACGAGCATTGGCATCCAAATCAGTATGATAGAACAGTGCCTCATCAATCTGTGCACCAATCGTCATCAATGGATTTAGAGAAGCCAAGGGATCTTGGAAAATCATACCAATATCATTACCACGTACCGTATTGTACTTAGCTTCATCCATGCCAATCAATTCCATATCATTGTACTGGATGCTTCCTGTGATTTTGGTATTCAAAGGGTTATGCAAGCCCATGATGGTCGTTGCCAAAGTTGATTTACCACAGCCAGATTCCCCTACAATTGCCAAAATTTCATTTTTTTGCAATGAGATATCAACACCGTCAACAGCGTCAAAATAATCATCTCCAATACGGAAACCGACGTGTAAATCTTTAATGTCTAAAAGCGGTTTTTCGGTAGCCACGCTTTCTCCTCCTTTATGTGCCAGCTAATCAAGCTCAATCAATTCAATAGCCTTACGATTATCAAGTTCATATAACGTTTGATTAACTGACTTTATATAACTACTCTAGAATAACATATTTCTACCAAATTATCGTTTGATAGCGATTACCCAGAAGTAAAAAATGTACCTATATCCAATCATAAATCAAGACCATCTCTATCACTGTCTCAATTAGGAATTGAGTAGGTTAATGTTCTTCATCTTGAGTTTTTGTTAGTAGGGACTCATTTTTGTGTACTGAGTCTACTATACCACAATTATCTGAAAATTCCAATAGCAATCTGAAAAAAGCCAATCAAATTGGCTTTTTCAGATTCTATTGTCTTCTAACAAATTATTCTGCCACTACACCTTTATCAGCAGTAAGTTCGATACCCTCATAAGCAAGACCTGTACCTGAAGCTGAGCCGTATTTTGTATCATAGCTTTTCACACGTTTATTAACCGCAGTAATTTTTTCTGACTCAAACGTTGGAATAGCAAATGCTTGCTCGTGAGCATATTTTTGCCAAGCCTTATAGTTCTCAACGTTTTTCTTATCATCAAACGACTCTGCTGAACTGATAGCTTCCAATAACTTAGTGTTTTCATCGGACACGAAACGTGACATATTGAAGGCTGCGATAGGCCCCCATAGACCACTTGGGTTTGGATCGTAACCTGTTGACCATCCACCAGCATACATATCAATAGCAGCATCATTAGCCTGAACTGAATTGTAGAACGACTTCCCTTCAACTGTACGCCCTGTGTAAAGTTCGACATTCAAGCCAACTTCTTTCCACCAAGCAATGTATTGTTGTACAAGAGCTTCGTTAGCTTCAGTACGTTTACGAGCCGCAAAGGTAATCTTGAATGCCTTACCATCTTTGCCTTCACGGATACCATCACCATCTACATCTTTGTAGCCAGCTTCATCCAAAAGTTTTTTCGCTTTTTCAGGATCGTACGAATAGCCTTCCAATTCTGAATCATGAATATCGCCGAAGAATGAGATAATCAATGATTTTGCAGGGTGGTAAAGACCGTTGTACAATGACTTACCAGCTGTCTTGGTATCAATCGCATAGGCAATCGCTTGACGAAGTTTCACATCATTCATCTTGGCATTTTCATCCATAACGTTCTTACCAGCTGCTTCGTCATATTTACCAAAATTAAATGAGATATACTCATAAGACGACTCTAACTGACCAACGATATTCAAGTTAGAAGCATCCTTATATGAATCTAACTGATCAACCGGCATTTCTGCGATATCATAATTCCCCGCTTTCATTTCAGAAACAATAGTATCAGGAGATACGATGTCAATCTTCAATGAGCTTGTTTTTGGTTTCGTACCCTTGAAAAAGTATTCGTTTGGTACGTAAGTGATAGACTCACCATTGACGATTTCCTTAATCTTCCACGGCCCCATACCAACAAGCTTCGCAGTACGTGAGTATTCGCTCTTTTCCCAGTCTGCAACAGGGATATCTTTATAGATGTGTTCTGGTTGGATATAGGCTGGGACATCACCACCTGCATACATCATTGAAGGGGACATTTCTTTTACAGTCAATTCTACTGTATAGTCATCAACTTTCTTAATACCAGAGACGTCTGATGCTTTTCCATCAACAAATTCTTGCATACCTTCAATGTTCAAGAATTTATCATCAAAACGAATACCTGTATAGTCTTTGCTTGCCATTGACTTAATTGTAAAGATATAGTCGTTGATTGTGAATGGCTCACCATCTGACCACTTGTAATCCTTACCAGTCAAGCTGACTGTGATTTTCTTGCCTTTTACATCAAATTCAGCCTTGGCAAGACCTGAGTCGTCCAACTTACGTTCTCCGTCGTAACCGAACATTGAAATATCAACCATACCACCAAATGTTGAATCAGTAGTATTCTCAGTCAACTCGTCAATTAAAAGACCTGATGAAGTTGTAGGAGATACCCAAGCATATTTCAATTGAGCATCTGCGACTGCTGTTCCATCTTGTTTTACTTCAGCTGGGAATGACAATTCCTGTTTTGCTGCACCTGATTGTTTTGAACCACATGCTGCAAGAACAGATGCTGAAAGGAGAGTCACACCTGCAAGTGCAAAAAGTTTCGTTGTCTTTTTCATAAAACACCTCTGTTTTCTTTTTGTTTGACACTTATTACTATGTCTTATAAAAATCATTATATCATAAATTTTTCTTAAATAAAGTCTTTTTGTCAGAAAATTTTGTAAAAACATATTTTTTCATCATTTTCTCATTCTTTACATGTTTTTTCCAAATTTTTCTCACATTTCTTGTGATATAATAGAATAAAATACCCCCAAAAGGAATGATTATGCGTAAACTTTTACTAACACTCACTACAATCCTTGCCGTTTTTTTCACTTCCACACCTATTTTGGCAGAAGATTTTTCTGTTGCAGCCAAGCATGCTATCGCAGTCGAAGTAAGTAGCGGCAAAATCTTGTATGAGCAAGATGCCGAAACCAAAGCAAGCATCGCTTCTATCAGTAAGACATTGAGCATTTACCTGGTCTACGAAGCACTGGCAAAGGGTGAGATCACTTTAGATACTATGGTAGATATTTCTGATTATCCCTATAGCCTCACTTCTAATACAGAATTAAGCAACGTCAACCTTGATGCACGGTCCTATTCAGTAAGAGACCTATTAAACGCTTCTTTAATAACATCATCCAATAGTGCTATTATTGCTCTGGCAGAAAAAATAGCCGGTAGCGAAGCTGCATTCGTGGATCGAATGAAAGCAAAAGTCCAAGAATGGGGAATTACTGACGCAAAGATTGTCAATGTATCCGGACTAGACAATACCGACTTGGGTGAAAATATTTATCCAGGTTCCAGTCCTGAAGATGTAAATATGTTTTCAGCCCTAGATGTTGCTATCATTGCTAGACGATTAATACTCGACTATCCTCAGGTACTTGACATTACCTCACTAAACGCCTACGATTTTGGTGGCTACACTTACTATAGCACCAACCAAATGCTAAGCGATGGTACTCACGCTCGTGGAGGGGTTGACGGCTTAAAAACAGGGACATCAAACTCAGCAGGTTCAAGTTTTCTTGCAACAACCCAACAAGCTGGTATGCGCATTATCACAGTAGTATTGAATGCCACTGATGGGCTGACCTCGCCAGAAAATCGATTTGTCGCGACAAATGATTTGATGAACTATGTTTATTCTAACTTTTCGCTTGTTACGCTAGTAAAAAAAGGTGAAGCTTTTGAAGATAGTAAGATAAAGGTTTTCAATGGTGAAAAAGAAACAAGTCCTGTTGTTGCGGCAGCAGATTTAACTGTTGTTCAACGAAATCAAACTGATAATGTCCCCACCGCAACTTTCACAACGGATATAAAAGAAATTGATGCTCCCCTCAAAGCAGGGACCCTAGTTGGCAAACTGCAACTGAAAGATCAAGATCTCATTGGAAAAGGTTATATTTCCGAGCAAGCTAGTGTCGATATGATTATCCCTAGCGATATGAAAGAAGCATCCTGGCCTTTCTCTTGGTGGAATCAATTTGTCCGCTATGTCAATGAAAAATTATAAAAAAATAGTATGTCGAACGATTTTCGACATACTATTTTTTTATCGCAGAGCGACATCTGCTGCTCCTTATTACATATCACTTCCTTACAGGAAGCGATGTCAGTAGGGTAAAAATAGTCTCCCAGACTATGTTATTTATAAAGAAGAGCGACTGCCGTCGCTCCTCATCTCCTACTTCAGTGGGGAGTTTGACGGGCTTGAACAACTTTAAAGCTGTTTGAGTCACAAGGTTGGCCGAATTACAAAGAAGAGCGATTTCCATCGCTCCCTATCTCCAACGTCGGTTGGAGAGAGTTCCTGTGGAACTCCTCACTACATATCATTTTCTTACAGAAAATGACGAGCGTGGAAGGTATCGAATTTTTATATGATTACAAAGAAGAGCGACTGCCGTCGCTCTCTATTTCCAACGAGCGTTGGCATTTCAATGTAGAGTAGCTTTCGCTACTCCTTATCTCCCACCTCGGTTGGAGATTTTTTGGCTTTTAGCAAACTCATGTTTGCTAAATTGCCAAAAATCTAACCAACCGAGCCCTCCATTTCATAGGCAATCAGTCTGTTGAGTTCGACTGCGTATTCCATTGGGAGTTCTTTGGTGAATGGTTCGACAAAGCCCATGACAATCATCTCTGTAGCTTCTGACTCGGACAAGCCACGGCTCATGAGGTAGTAGAGCTGTTCTTCTGAGATTTTTGATACTTTGGCTTCGTGTTCGAGGGCCACTTGTGAGTTGTGGATTTCATTAAATGGAATGGTATCTGATTTGGAAATATCATCCATGATAATGGTATCACATTCAATGTGGCTGATTGACTTGGCTGAGTTTTTAGCAAAGGTTACTTGACCACGGTAGTTGACTTCTCCGCCGCCACGGGCAATGGATTTGGACACGATAGAAGATGAGGTGCGTGGGGCGTTGTGAATCATCTTAGCACCGGTATCTTGGACCTGCCCCTTATTAGCAAAGGCAATGGACAACATGGTACCACGAGCCCCTTCACCTTCTAGATAAACCGCTGGGTATTTCATGGTCGTCTTGGCACCAAGGTTGCCGTCAATCCACTCAACTGTGGCATTTTTCTCAGCACGGGCACGCTTGGTTACCAAGTTATAGACGTTGTCTGACCAGTTTTGAATGGTCGTGTAACGCATGTAGGCACCTTCGTGGGCAATGATTTCCACAATAGCAGCGTGGAGGCTGGCCGTTGAGTAAGTCGGAGCGGTACAGCCTTCTACGTAGTGAACACTTGCCCCTTCATCCACGATGATGAGGGTGCGTTCAAACTGACCCGTTCCTTCATTGTTGATTCGGAAATAGGTTTGGAGTGGAATATCCAACTTAACCCCTTTCGGTACGTAGATGAAAGTACCACCTGACCAAACCGCTGAGTTGAGGGCAGCTAGTTTATTATCTGACGGCGGAACAAGTTTTCCAAAGTATTTTTTGAAAAGCTCTGGGTGTTCTTTAAGAGCCGTGTCGGTATCTGTAAAGATAATACCGTGCTTGTCGTACTCTTCCTTCATGTTGTGGTAGACCACTTCTGATTCGTACTGGGCAGAAGCACCCGCTAGGTAGGCACGCTCGGCTTCTGGAATCCCGATGCGTTCAAAGGTTTCCTTAATTTTGTCTGGCACATCGTCCCAGCTGCGTGCTGGCTTATCCGACGGTTTTTGATAGTAAACAATGTCATCAAAATCCAGTTCAGACAAGTCGGCTCCCCAAGTCTGCATCGGCATTTTCTTGAAGGTTTCATAGGATTTCAACCGGAATTCCAACATCCATTCAGGCTCGCCTTTGATACGGGACATTTCACGAATGACTTCTTCGTTCAAACCCTTACCTGTCGAAGCCACCAGTTCCACGTTTTCATCATGGAAACCGAATTTGTATTCCCCAAGATCAATCGGGGTTGGTTCAATTCTTTCTTCTGACATAATATAAGATACTAAGCCCAATAAGTATGAGATTGGCAGTTTCGCTCACTTCAATGCTTGCTGGGCCTGTTCAATTCCAATCAGAAACTGAACAATCCTTTCTGTATGATTTTCGTTTTCATTTATTTGTTGATGCTCATTCAGCACTTTCATTTCGTTCGATTGCTTTCTTAATGGCATTCCATGGAAGTGTAGCACACTTGATGCGTTGGGGAAATTTGGCAACCCCTGCGAGAAGGGAGGCGTCTCCTAGTTCCTTCTGGCGTGTGCCCTCTTGCCCTTGGACCATTTGTGAGAAGATTTCTGCTAGTTCTTGAATCTGACTGATTTCTTTGCCAAGCACTGCTTCAGTCATCATAGAAGCTGATGCGGTTGAAATGGTGCAGCCAACTCCGTCAAAAGCAATATCGGTAATCACATCTTTTTCAATCTTGACTGATAGTTCAATCACATCACCGCAGGTTGGGTTGTGGAGCTCTAACTTTTCCACTCCGTCCAAACTTCCGCGGTGACGAGGCGACTTGGAGTGCTCAGACACAACCGCCATATAAAGAGAGTCTAATCTAGATAGGGCCATTGAAAAACTCCTTTGTCTTGATGATTGCCTCGACCAACTTATCACAGTCAGCCTTGGTATTGTAGATGTAAAAACTTGCTCGTACAGTAGCAGGCACCTGCAAATATCTGAGAAGCGGTTGGGCACAATGGTGGCCAGCCCGCACAGCAACACCTTCATAGTCCAGAGCAGTTGCCACATCGTGTGGATGCAAGTCGTCCAAGTTGAAGGCAATAACTCCCGTCCGCTTGGACAGGTCCTGACTGCCATAAATGGTCAAGCCTGGAATAGCCTGCAATTTTGGAAAGACATAGTCAACCAGTTCTGCCTCGTGGGCCTGGATAGCGTCCATACCAATTTCGGTCAGGTAATCAACGGCTGCTCCCAGACCAATCGCACCTGCAATATTGGGCGTTCCAGCTTCAAACTTCCAAGGCAATTCTTTCCAAGTAGCTGACTGCTCATAGACAAAGTCAATCATTTCACCGCCGAATTCAACAGGCGACATGAGATTGAGCAATTCTTCCTTGCCGTAGAGAACGCCAATTCCTGTCGGTCCTAACATTTTATGACCCGAAAAGGCATAGAAGTCCACGTCTAATTCTTGCACGTTGACGGCCATGTGGGGAACTGATTGGGCTCCGTCCACTACCAAGTAGGCTCCAACTTCATGCACCAGCTCTGCTATTTCCCCAATAGGAGCCACACTGCCCAGAACATTGGACACATGAGCCAGAGAGACGAACTTGGTCTTAGAAGACAGTAGCGACCGCAGGTGATCCATGTCTAGCTCGCCGTCTTTTAGGGTCACATAGCGGAGCTTGGCACCTGTTTGCTGGCAGGCTTGCTGCCAAGGGATGATATTGGAGTGGTGCTCTTGGACCGAGATAATCACTTCCTGGTCTAGCTGGAGAATTTCCTTTGCAAACTGAGCTACCCAATTAAGACTGGTGGTCGTTCCTCTGGTGAAGAGGATTTCCTTGCTAGACTTAGCCTGAATAAAATCTGCCACCTTCTGCCTAGCCGCCTCGTAGCGAGCCGTCGCCCGCTCAGATAGAGTGTGAACGCCACGGTGGACATTGGCATTGTCCTTCTGGTAATAATCCGCCAGCACATCTAGTACCTGCTGCGGTTTTTGAGTGGTCGCCGCATTGTCCAAATAGACCAGCGGCTCATCATTAACAACTTGGTCTAGGATTGAAAAATCCTTGCGAATGCGTTCCAAATCCATATCTTATCTCTTTGTTAGTTTTTCTTCAATCACGGCAATCAGTTGGTCACGAACTTCTTTGACTGGAATTTCGGTAATGACTGCGCCAAGGAAACCGCGAACAACCAAGCGTTCAGCAGTTGCTCGGTCCAAACCGCGACTCATGAGGTAGTACATGTCTTCTGGGTCCACCTGACCGATTGAGGCTGCGTGTCCAGCTGTGACCTCGTTCTCATCAATGAGGAGAATTGGGTTGGCATCGGAGCGAGCCTTGTCAGACAGCATGAGGACACGGCTTTCTTGCTGGGCGTCTGCACCTTTAGCACCACGAACAATGTGTCCGATACCATTGAAGGTCAAGGTTCCGCTTTCTAAGATAACCCCATGTTGCAGGATGTGTCCGACCGAATTATGACCATAGTTGGTCACACGGGTGTCAACACCTTGGACTTGACGGCCTGATGACAGTCCGACAACTTTGAGGTTGGCATGACTGCCGTTTCCTTTTAATTCGCTGTCCAAATCGGCAACCACATTTCCTTCGTTGAGCAGACCAATCGCCCAGTCAATCGTTGCATCGTTTCCGAGATAGCCACGACGATTGAGGTAGGTATCCAAATGCTTACCAAGGCGGTCAATGGCCGCAAACTTGATTTGGCTACCAGCAAGAGCAATTACTTCCACGACAATATTGGCTGAAGTCACTGCTGTGCCGTCGCCTAAACTTTCAAAACGTTCTAGATAATTAAGCTTGGCATTTTTTCCTGCGATGATGAGGACACGTTTGTTAAAGGCAACTGGACTAGTGCTGTCTTGGTAGAAAAGGGCCTCAACTGGCTGGTCGATTTCAACATTATCTGGTACGTAGAGAACAGCTGTTGCGTTAAAATAAGCTGTGTTGTAAGCTGCTAATTTGTGCTCGTCGTAGGCTACGGCAGCGCCGATGTATTTTTCAAGCACATCTGGAATGATGTCCATAGCCGATGCGAAGTCTGTAAAGACTACACCTTTCTCCACAAGGTCAATCGGCAACTGTTCTAGAACAGTTTGGCTACCAACTTGGACCAACATAGGATTGTCACCGATAGCTGTAAAATCTGGAACAGCCCCGATTTCATCATTTGTGGCTAGGCTTCCGTCACCAAGGTTCCAACGGTGAAACTTGACCCTCTCGATAACCGGCAAATCCAGCTCTGCTATTTTGTCAAAAGCCTTAAGACGCAGGTCTGTCAACCAAGTTGGTTCTGCCTGCAAGGCTGAAAATTCTTGAATTTTTTCTTTGGTCATAGCTTCCTCCAAAGACTTAAATGTCATCTTCTTTGTAATCGATGCCAAGCTCAGCTGCAACTTGGACATATCCTTCTTTTTCCAAGCGTTGCGCCAATTCTGGTCCGCCTGAAAGCACGACACGGCCTTCCATCATGACATGGACAACGTCTGGTGTGATGTAGTTGAGCAAGCGTTGGTAGTGGGTGATAATCATGGCACCGAAGCCTTCCCCACGCATAGCATTGATTCCTTTTGACACGACTTTAAGCGCATCAATGTCCAAACCTGAGTCAATCTCATCAAGAAGGGCAAAAGTTGGTTCCAACATGAGCAATTGCAGAATCTCATTGCGTTTTTTCTCACCACCTGAGAAACCTTCGTTGAGGTAGCGCTCTGCCATTTCCTCTTTCATGTTGAGGAGTTCCATTTTTTCATCCAACTTAGTGATGAAGTCACGAACAGAAATCTTGTCTTCATCTTCCTTACCAGCATTCATAGCAGCACGGAGGAACTCTGCATTGGTGATGCCTGGAATTTCTGACGGGTATTGCATAGCCAAGAAGAGTCCCATACGGGCACGTTCATCAACTTCTAATTCTAAAATATTGACACCATCAAACAGAATCTCACCTTGGGTCACTTCATAACTTGGATTGCCCATGATGGCTGCTGAAAGGGTGGATTTCCCTGTTCCGTTCGGTCCCATGATGGCTGCAATTTCACCTGTTTTAAGGGTCAAATTCACACCCTTCAAGATTTCTTTGCCTTCAATTTCCACATGAAGGTCTTTGATTTCTAATACTGACATGCTGCGCTCCTTTTCATTTTTGTCCTCTTCAAAAACCACATTAACTGACCAAGCTAACTAGATACACCGATAAGACTCAACTTTGGCAGTGGGAAAGAACCCGACCATTCATAGAAGAGTTCGTCAACAAGTCTTTATTTCTAGTTGTTGAGCTGAAACAGTCTATTCCCAGACTGTTTCACTCCACTGGGCTGTTAACCACTACTGCGCTGAGATATTGACGCCAACTTTGAGAAGCGGTGCTGGGCTTGAGCCCAGCCTCTTTTCGTGTTAATGATGATTTTCAGAGAGTGTTAATCTATAAAATAGTCTTTTCTGACAATTTTAATTAACCATATCCACTATATTATATCAAAAAAAGAGCCTGACGGCTCTTATCTTGTTTAGAAAGATTCTTATTTTCTTTTTTTCTCTTCGTAGCACTTTTTATACTTTGCGATTTTTTCTTGACGGTAACTACTATTACCAATAAACCGAAGAAGATTGAGCAACGGAGTTCTATTGATACCAAAGATGCCAATCAATTCACAGAGAATCTCAATTCCCAGTCCCATGGTCACCAATAGGAGAATCCCCCCTATTCGACTCGAAACATTGAGCAAAAGAGAGGTCAGGGAGAATAAGAAAGAGATGGCGTAAATTACCAATACTGTGCCACGATGAGTAAGTCCCAGAGAGAGCAAGCGATGATGCAGATGCATCTTATCTGCTTCATAGATTTTTTGCCCAGACAATTTTCGACGAATAATGGCTACTACAGTATCCGTAATAGGCACTCCAAGAATAATCATCGGAGTAACCACTGCAACAGCTGTCGAATTTTTCAGTCCTTGAAGCGACAAGACTCCGATCATAAACCCAATGAAAAGGGCTCCTGTATCGCCAAGATAAATGATGGCGGGATTATAGTTATAGGGTAAAAATCCTACAATCGCCGCAACCAAAACAAAGATGGTTAAGGTCAAAAAAATATTGCTATCATGCAAAAAGAAATAAGACACAATTCCCATCGTTGTCAAGGAAATAATCGATACTCCCGAAACCAGACCATCCAGACCATCAATCAAGTTGACTGCATTCGTAATGGAAACAATCCAAAGGACCGTTAATAGAAAAGAGAGCCAGACAGGAAATTGAAGGAAAGGTCCTCCAAAAGGAATCTTAAAGCTATCAAAACGAAATTCCGTAAAAATCCAAATGATCGTCGCTGCAGCTAGAATACCAAACATTTTAGGAGCAGGCTTTAGCTCCTTGACATCATCAATGAATCCCGTAAGAACGATAATGCTGGATGCTAGGACCAGGGGCCAGATATAATGCAAGTAAGTGCCATGGTAATTGACACGGGTAACAATTCCTGGTAAAAACCATAGGACAGAAATGGTAAATGCCACAAAGATAGCCAGACCTCCCGCTGAAGGCATGGGTACCTTATTTATCCGCCGTGCATTGGGATTATCGACTGCTCCAACCCTCAGGGACATAAAACGAACCAAGGGGGTCGCAATGGCTGATATGACCATGGTTGTAATAATGACCATTATGTATTTTAGAGCAAAAGGAATCATACTGTCGGAACCTTCCTAAGCTCCTCGATTGCCGCAAGCGGAAGCATCAAAGTTCCGTGTTCTTGTAAAGCAGGTCTGGTCAACTTAGTATCATTGGTAAATTCCAACATTCTTGAGAGAATGTAGCCTGGATACTGCTTGGAACGATTTTCTACATTGATAAGAACGGTCAAGTAGTAGTGACCATCCATTTTATATAATTCCGATTCTTCTACTGGATAATCAACCGTACCAACAAAAGTAAACAGATCCTCTATCGTTGGAAATTCCAAAATATAGTAAATATAGCGCTCCTGCTCCTCTTCATCTGCTTCTTCCTCTTGCTCTACCTCTTCCAAATGACGAACGGCTGTTGCATCCGGTGCACTTTTCTCTCGAACGGTTTGCTCCAAACTCTTGAAAAACTCATCTGGAGTCATACTTGCGACATCACCAAGTTCCGACAAATCTGTAAATTCATCGAAATTCAAGCTCTGATCCAAATCAGATTTGGTAACAAATATGTCCACCCGATCTGGCTTCGGAGTCACACGAAAACTCAGCATACCGCTTTCTCGGAAAGTCATTGGTAAATCCAATTCATCCAAAACTGTATAGAAGAACTCCTCTGTCTTTTCTTGCGGAATGAGAAAGTCCGAAAGTTCCATTCCTCTCTCTTCTAAATCATCTAATTTTATAGTGATTTTCAAGGTTGAATCACTAATTTGCTTTACTTTCATAACTACCTCATTCATTGATTCATCAATTTCTTAAAATTGATTGATCATTTTCAATACTCATACATATCTTCCACCATTATACTAAAACCAAGCTCGAAAGACAAAAGAAAAGCAGGTCTCCCTGCTCTTAAAATAAAAATGTGATAAAGGCATAAACCAATAAAATCGCCCCTAAAATGATGCGGTAGTAACCAAAAACCGTGAAATCATGTTTTTTAACAAAGTCTGTCAAGAAACGAATAACAACTAAGGATACCAAGTAAGCCGTCACACTAGCGACTAACAAGAGCCATACCTGCTCCATATTCAGGCTATTGCCATCTAAGAAATATTTAACAGCCTTCAAGCCACTATAACCAAACATGGTTGGAATCCCAAGGAAGAAGGTAAAATCTGCCGCCACAGATCGGCTGGTCCCCAAAATGATTGCTCCCAGAATGGTCGCACCTGAGCGACTAGTCCCCGGAACGATACTTAAGACCTGGAAACACCCAATCAACAAGGCTGTTTTATACGACATTTTCGCTAAGTCCGTCACCTGTGGCTCTACACCTCTGTTACGGTTCTCAATCCAAATAAAGGCAATACCGTAGACAATCAAAGCAATCGCAATCGGTACCATAAAATTGAAGTGCGCTTCAAACCAATTATCCAACGGGACTGCAATTAGGATGGACGGAATACAGGCAATGACAACCTTAGCCCATAATTGCCAAGTCAATTGAATATCACGCTTGGTTTTTCCAGGCTGGAATGGATTCAATTTTTTAAAGTAAATAGTCATAACTGCTAGAATTGCTCCTAGCTGAATGACAATATTAAACATTTCTAGGAAGTTCTTACTTTGGTTTAATTTCACGAACTCTTGAACCAAAATTAAATGCCCAGTTGAAGAAACTGGCAACCATTCCGTTACCCCTTCAATGATTCCTAAAAATATAGCCTTCAACAATTCCAATAGCATAAAAAGCTCCTTTTCATCAATTCTCTACATTATATCATAAAAAAACTCCCTATTCATAGTACAAGGATATTGAAATTTGTCAGAATTTTTAATAAAATGGTGTAATAGCATTTTAAAGGAGACATTATGAAACGTAAACTCAGTATATTTCTGCTGACCCTAATCGCTGTTTTTTCTGTAACAACAGGGGTTCGGGCAGACGAATACCTGCGGGTCGGTATGGAAGCCGCCTACGCACCATTTAACTGGACCCAAGAAGATGATAGCAACGGTGCCGTTCCTATTGAGGGAACCAATCAATTTGCCAACGGATATGATGTTCAGGTTGCAAAAAAAATCGCTGCATCCATGGACAAAGAACTCTTGGTTGTTAAAACCAAGTGGGAAGGGTTGGTCCCTGCTCTTACATCGGGTAAAATCGATATGATTATCGCCGGTATGAGCCCGACAGAAGAGCGCAAGAAAGAAATCGCCTTCTCAGATAGCTACTACACTTCAATTCCTACCCTGGTTGTTCGTTCTGATAGTCAGTACGCAAACGCAACCAGCTTGGCAGATTTTGCTGGCGCAAAAATCACTGCCCAGCAAGGGGTTTACCTCTATGATTTGATTGACCAAATTGAAGGGGCTAACAAACAGACTGCCATGGGAGATTTCTCCCAAATCCGTCAAGCTTTAGAATCTGGCATTATAGACGCCTATGTTTCTGAACGTCCAGAAGGTCGTACAGCAGAAGCGGCAAATAAAGCCTTCAAAATGGTTGAATTGGCAGACAGTTTTGAGACCAATGCCGAAGACGTGACCATTGCTGTCGGTATGCGCAAAGATGACGCTCGTATCACTCAGGTCAACGAAGTCTTAGCAACTATTTCAGAAGAAGAGCAAATCGCACTTATGGATGATATGATTGAAAACCAACCCGTTGAAGAAGCCAGCGAAGGCGAAACACCTAGTTTCTTCGCCCAAGTTTGGAATATTGTTGTTAACAACTGGCAACAACTTCTGCGCGGAACTGGGATGACATTACTCATTTCCATCCTCGGTACAATTATCGGTACTGCTATCGGTCTCCTCATTGGTGTCTTCCGTACAGCTCCAAAAGCAGCAAATAAGGCGCTTGCTATTGGTCAAAAAGTACTCGGTTGGATTATCAATATCTACATCGAAATTTTCCGTGGTACGCCGATGATTGTACAATCCATGGTTATTTACTATGGTACCGCCCAAGCATTCGGACTCAATCTTGACCGCACACTTGCCGCTATCTTCATTGTATCCATCAACACAGGTGCCTACATGAGTGAGATTGTCCGCGGTGGTATCTTTGCCGTCGATAAGGGCCAATTTGAAGCTGCGACTGCTCTCGGATTTACCCATAATCAGACCATGCGTAAGATTGTCCTTCCACAGGTTATTCGTAACATCTTACCAGCGACTGGTAATGAATTTGTCATCAATATCAAAGATACTTCTGTATTGAACGTTATCTCAGTTGTTGAACTCTATTTCTCAGGAAATACTGTCGCAACCCAAACCTATCAATATTTCCAAACCTTTACGGTTATTGCTATTATCTACTTCATTCTAACCTTTACTGTGACACGTATCTTACGCGCAGTTGAAAAGCATTTTGATACAGATACATACACAACAGGTGCAAACCAAATGCAAGTCGAGGTGCCACATGACTAAAAATGTAATTCTTGAAATCAAAAATCTAAAGAAATCATACGGACAAAATCAAGTCCTCAAAGACATCTCTATTAGCGTTGAAAAGGGCGAGGTTATCTCAATCATCGGTTCATCTGGTTCAGGAAAATCAACCTTCCTCCGATCTATCAACCTTTTGGAAACACCAACTGAAGGACAGATTCTATACCACGGACAAGATGTTTTGGCTAAAGGATATGATTTGACGACTTACCGTGAAAAACTAGGTATGGTATTCCAATCCTTCAACCTTTTCAACAATCTAAATGTATTGGAAAATGCCATTGTAGCACAAACTACGGTACTGAAACGAGATCGAGCTGAGGCAGAAAAAATCGCCAAGGAAAACCTCAACAAGGTTGGCATGACCGAACAGTACTGGCAAGCCAAACCAAGTCAACTCTCTGGTGGACAGAAACAACGTGTGGCCATTGCACGCGCCCTATCTGTTGACCCAGAAGTTATCCTCTTTGATGAGCCGACTTCTGCTCTCGATCCAGAGATGGTCGGGGAAGTTCTCAAAACCATGCAAGATTTGGCAAAATCAGGATTGACGATGCTTATCGTAACTCACGAAATGGAATTTGCCCGTGACGTATCTGACCGCGTCATCTTTATGGATAAGGGTGTCATCGCCGAAGAAGGCAGCCCACAGCAAATCTTTGAAAATCCCCAGGAAGAACGCACACGTGAATTCCTTCAGCGTTTCCTTGGATAAACTCAATCTGTTCCATAGAAGACTATTACTTACCAGTTTCAAAGCTGGTAAGTTTTTTTAGACTAAAAAAAGAGGAATCGCAAAATTCCTCTTTTTGGACATCTCTAAACGAAACCATTTAGATTAGTTTTCAAATTTCTTGTGGTTTTTGTCGTAAAAATCAATCAAACCCAAGGCAGTTGCAAATGAAATATTGTCAATCTTAGCGCGACCTTGTGCAAGAGCGATAACTGACATTTCACGAGCATTTGTTTCCTTACTGATACGGTAACCTGTGATTTTCTTTTCACGAACCCAGCCGACAACAGCGGCTACTTTTTCGTAACTAGTCATTAGAAACCCCTTTCTTTTTTATTCGTGCAATTTAGTATAATATGTTTTAACCTATTTTGTCAAGTAAAATGTTCGCTTTTTACCATCATTTTGCCCTAAGAGATGATAGTATTTGCGTCCTTATGTCTTCGACCCCCTCCGGATTCCCCGGAAGGAAGATAGTTTGATTACCTCCTTGTGCAAAATTATTAAGAGTATCCAAGTATTGGTTGGTCAGCAAGATAGACATAATCTGCTCTTCAGATAGGCTAACATTTGATTCTTTCAGTTCACGAATCGAATCTGCCAGTCCGTCTACAATCGCCTTACGTTGTTGTGCAATACCTACACCATGCAAGCGATCCTTTTCAGCTTCCGCTTCTGCTGCTGTGACAATTTTAATCTTGTCAGCTTCTGCCAATTCCTGGGCCGCAACCCGTTTCCGCTGAGCTGCGTTAATTTCATTCATAGATTGCTTAACCTCGGCGTCTGGCTCTACCTTGGTAATTAAGGTTTTGACAATAACATAACCGTAGGTTGACATTTCTTCTGCTACTTGTTTTTGTACCTCAAGTGCAATCTCATCCTTTTTCTCGAAGAGCTCATCCAGGGTCAATTTAGGTACAGATGAACGCAGGGCATCTTCAATATAGGACTTAATCTGTGCTTCTGGGTGCATGAGCTTGTAATAGGCATCCGTCACATTATTTTCATTTACTCGATATTGAGTTGCCACATTCATTGTGACAAAAACGTTATCCTGCGTCTTGGTTTCTACCACAATTTCACTTTGCAACATTCGCAATTGAATGCGGGCTGCGATGACATCGACTCCAAATGGTATTTTAAAGTTAATACCTGAAGTAGATGTTTTTTGATATTTCCCAAAGCGCTCAATAATAGCGACCGTCTGCTGCTTGACAACGTATAGCCCTGAAGCAATCAAAATCAAAGCAATCAGTACAAAGAACAAGAAACTACCAATAAAAACAATTGGACCAAGCACCATAATGACCTCCTAAACTAGCATTTTATAAAGCGAATCATTTTCATGAAGATTGATGTACTGGGGATCAAACTCTTCCAAGCGAGAAATAAACTGCGTATAATCTGTTTTATCTCCTAGGGCAATACCGATTAGAACCGGCCCTGTTCCCTTATTGGCACGTTTGATATATTCAAAACGAGTAATATCATCATTTGGCCCTAGAATATCATTTACAAATTCACGAAGAGCCCCTGGACGTTGTGGAAAATTAACAACAAAGTAGTGTTTAATTCCCTCGTAGATAAGCGCACGTTCCTCCATTTCCGGCATCCTGTTGATGTCGTTATTACCACCAGAAATGATACAACAAATGGTTTGCCCCTTGATTTGGTCCTTGACTACCTCAAGAGCTGCAATCGTTGCTGCTCCTGCTGGCTCAGCAACAATACCCAGCTTAGAATAGAGGTCTAAAATAGTCCCAGAAATCCATCCTTCATCCACACCAATCAGGCGATCTACGTATTTCCGAGCCACTTCGTAGGTCGACTTACCAACTTTCTGTACCGCAATACCGTCAGCAAATTTATCAATTTGGTCTAATTTAACCGGACGACCTTTATCAAAAGCCGCTTTCATTGACCGTGCCCCACTTGCTTCAACACCAACAATCTTAATTTCAGGTGCATGTTCTTTCAGATAGGCCGAAACGCCTGCAACCAGACCACCTCCTCCTATGGGAACTAAAATTTGGTCAAAACTAATGGTTTGCTCCTCCGCTTCTTCCAAGATTTCATAAGCTACTGTTCCCTGACCAGCCTGCACATTTTCATCATCGAATGGGTCTATAAAGGTTTTCCCACTTTCCTGAGTATAATCTTGTGCTGCCTTGGCTGACTCATCGAAGGTATCACCTACGAGCCGAATCTCTACGTAGTCTCCTCCGAAAAATTTAACCTGCCCTATTTTTTGTTGCGGAGTTGTAATGGGCATGAAAATCGTAGCAGGAATTTGCATTTCCTGACAGGTGTAGGCCACCCCTTGAGCATGGTTTCCGGCCGAAGCACAGACCACTCCGCGTGACTTCTCATCATCTGTCAATTGTGAAATAGCATAATAGGCTCCTCGAATTTTAAAAGATCGAACACGCTGTTCATTTTCTCTTTTTAAATAAATAGTTGCACCATATTTTTCCGACAAGTATCGACTATAATCCAAGGGGGTACGTACTACCACGCGCTTAAGAACGGAGTATGCTTGTTCTACATTTTTTGCTGTAATCATAGTTCCATTAATTTCTTTCTATATTTATTGTACCAATATTCCCTGAAAAATCCTAGCAATTAGACTTATATTCAAGCTACTAGCATGTTGTTCAACAGAAAACGAATGTTTAATTTTGTAAAGGTCTATTTATGAACAAAATGGGCAAAAGAGCTGGGAAAACCAGCTCTTTTATTCATTTTCGGAGATAGGGGAAAAAAGGAATGACATCCCCTCATCTGCCAACTCAAACCTTAAATGTATTGCCATCACTCAAAGTAAAGCTGACTATCACCCTATCTACCTTGATAGTGTTTAATTATAGATTTTGAATGCGTCGTCATCATTGCGTCCGACAAATGGCATTGCTTTGCGGAGTTCTGCACCTACTTTTTCGATTTCAAGATTCTCTGCTTCTTTACGATAAGCTTCCATACGTGGACGGCCTGCTTTATAGTCATTTACAAAGTCATTTGCAAATTTACCAGATTGAATATCTGCAAGGACTGCCTTCATATTTTCTTTGACTTGGTCTGTAATGACACGTGGGCCTGATACATAGTCACCGAATTCAGCAGTGTTTGAGATAGATTGGCGCATTTTCTTAAAGCCACCTTCGTAGACAAGGTCAACGATAAGTTTCATCTCGTGGAGAACTTCGAAATAAGCCAATTCTGGTGCATAACCTGCTTCTGTCAAGACTTCAAAACCTGCCTGCATAAGGGCTGTCAAACCACCGCAGAGAACAGCTTGCTCCCCAAACAAATCTTCTTCCGTTTCTTCCTTGAAAGTTGTTTCCAAAAGACCAACACGGGCTGAACCAACACCTTTTGCCCAGTCCATCGCAATATGTTTTGCATTGCCAGTTGCATCTTGGTAAACAGCATAGAGGGCTGGTACTCCAAAACCTTCTTCAAAGGTACGGCGGACCAAGTGACCTGGACCTTTTGGTGCACACATGAAGACATCCACATCTGCTGGTACCTTGATAAATTCAAAGTGAACGTTGAAACCATGGGCAAAACCAAGGGCATTGCCCGCTTCCAAGTTTGGAGCGATTTCTTCATTGTAAAGGTCTGCTTGGATTTCGTCTGGAGCTAAAATCATGATAACATCAGCTTGTTTTGCTGCTTCTGCTACTTCAAAAGTTTCAAAACCGTCTTCTTTTGCCTTATCAAATGATTTACCTGCACGCACACCGATGATGACATCGTGTCCTGTATCACGCAAGTTTTGGGCATGGGCATGACCTTGTGAACCATAACCGATAACGGCGATACGTTTACCGTCAAGTGCTGCTACTGTTACATCTTTTTCATATTGCATTGTTACTGTCATAAGATTCTCTTTTCTATTTTTATTTGTAATTTTGGATGTTCAAAGAAAACGAAGGCTAGACTAGGCGATGTAGACGAAGATAGAACTAACGTTCATCAAGCCAAGTCAACGCAGTATAGGATTGATTATCGAAGAGAATCAGTCTCTACTAAAGCCAGTCGCACCCGTTCTTGCGATATTCTTAATGCCGTAAGGCTGAATCACGCGCAGGAGGGCGTCAATCTTATCTCCGTCACCTGTCATTTGGATGGTAATAGAGTGAGGTGCCACATCGACAACATTTGCTCTAAAGGGTTGGATAATCGCTAAAATTTCTGCTCGTTTTGTTGGCGGAGCTGAAATTTTGACAAGAATCACCTCACGCTCTAAGTGGGGTATGTCCGTTAAGTCACGTACTCGAACCACATCAATCAAGCGGTTCAGCTGCTTGATGATTTGTTCGACCTCATCGTGACTGGCCACGTCTACAATTACCGTCACACGTGAGATGCCATCTACTTCTGTTGGGCCGACGGAGATGGACTCAATATTGATTTGGCGACGAGATAGAATACCCGTAAAGCGGTTAAGGACGCCTGATGAATTTCGTAATTTAGCTGTTAACATTCTACGCATTGAACTTCACCCCCAACATTTCTGCATTGCTCTTACCTGCTGGCACCATCGGTTGAACATGTTCACGATTAGAAATATGAACCTCTATGAGCATTGGTTTATCTTCTAAGATAACTTTCATGTCTTCACTTAGAGTCGCTGGATTGTCAAAACTATAATGACTAATGCCATAAGCTTCTGCCAACAATTGGAAATTCGGTTCATCGTCAAATACAGATTGGCTACGACGCTTTTCATAGAAGGATTCCTGCCATTGACGAACCATTCCAAGAGAGTGGTTATTGATCAATACAACCTTAATCGGTACACCATAGCCATTCAAAATAGCCAATTCTTGGTTGGTCATTTGGAAGCCACCATCACCAACAAAGATGATTACTTCTTTATCTGGATTGGCTAATTTGGCGCCGATAGCTGCAGGAATACCAAAGCCCATGGTCCCCATGCCACCAGATGTTACAAGTTGACGTGCATGTTTGTAGGGGTAGAATTGGGCAGCCCACATTTGATGCTGACCAACATCTGTCACGACAATGGCCTCCCCTTGCGTCAACTGACCAATTAATTCAATTGCCGCCTGTGGCTTAATAACCTTTTCATCTTCATCATACCAAAATGGCGCCCGACGTTTGTTTTCCAATACTTGTGCCGTCCAATCAGCATAGCCTGTTTCGACTGTTTCTAAAGCAAGTAGAGCTTTCAAGGTTGCCTTAGCATCGCCCACTACTGGAATAGCCGTTTTGACAACTTTACCAATTTCTGCGGGATCAATATCAATATGTGCTACCGTCGCATTTGGCGCATAGGTTGTTGGATTTCCTGTTAGGCGGTCATCGAATCGCGCTCCAATATTGATAATGTAATCAGCCTGATCCATAGCCATATTGGCAGCGTATGAACCGTGCATCCCCCCCATAGCCAAGGATAATTCATGCTCAATGGGCATTGCACCTAATCCAAGGAGGGTTGAAACTACTGGAATACGGTAGCGCTCTGCAAAGGCAACTAATTCTTTATTGGCATCTGCATAATTGACACCACCACCAGCCAATATAACTGGTTTTTGAGCTTGGCTAAGCTGTTTCAAAATTTTCTTAACCTGCAAACCATTTGGTTCAATCGTTGGCTGATAACTTGGTAGGTGTAGAGTTGGGTCATGATAAAAATCAACAACTCTTTCTTGGATGTCTTTTGGAACATCAATAACAACGGGACCCGGTCTCCCCGTTGTTGCAATATGGAGAGCTTCTGTAATGACTCTAGGAATATCTGCCGTATCCCGAATTTGGTAATTGTACTTGGTAATCGGCATTGTCATCCCCAAGACATCTGCTTCCTGAAAAGCATCTTTACCGATACCACGTGTTGCGACTTGACCAGTAAAAACTAAAAGAGGAACACTATCACCCATTGCGTCCGCAATTCCAGTAATGGCATTGGTAGCTCCTGGCCCAGAGGTTACAATGGCTACGCCCACCTTTCCTGATGATTTAGCGTATCCTTCGGCCTCGTGGACCGCTCCTTGTTCATGACGAGCCAAAATATGCTGGATTCCCTCATATTGATAGATAGCATCATATAGAGGCAAAACTGCCCCACCAGGATAACCAAAAACAAGGTCTACTCCTAGTTGATGCAGGGTGTCTAAAATGAGATAGGACCCCGAACGCGGTTGGTCTAGTTGAATTTCTTGCACGAATATTCCTCCTCTCTGCAAATTTGTTATCTACTATAATATCACAAGGAAGTAGAATGTCAAGGAATTTTCTGAAAATTCCTACATTTGTTCGTTTTCTTAACTATTTCCTAACATTTTCTTAAGCAAAACTTAAGCAAATCCCTTGACCGGCTTGGTTTCAGCTTGCTTTTAGAAAACTTCAGTATAGTAGTCCTAACAAGAAAAATAAATGAGGTTTAGGATATGTATTATGTAGTGATACCGGCTTACCAGCCAGATGAAAAATTAATCCAACTATTAGAAATAATGAAAAACAGGCTAAATTGTCAGGTCATCGTTGTAGATGATGGTAGTACTGGCGCATCCAAAAATATTCTTGAAATCGCCAAAACCTATGCGATTGTTCTACACCATGATGTCAATAAAGGAAAAGGCCAAGCCTTGCGAACAGCCTTTAGTTTCATCCAAGATTTGAGAAAACCAGGTGTTATCGTAACTGCTGACGCAGATGGTCAACACGCTGTAAATGATATTGACCGTGTCGCACGCGCCGCCATGAATCTACCAAGCCGCCTCATCCTTGGCGTCCGTCAATTTACTAAGGACATCCCGCTCCGTAGCCGATTTGGTAACAAACTAACCAGAGTATTGTTTAGACTGCAAACTGGTGTCAATGTGTCCGATACACAAACAGGCTTGCGTGGATTCCATACTGACTTAATTCCATTCATGTTAGATATTGAAGGCGACCGCTATGAGTACGAGATGAACATGTTAACTCAGGCAAGTCAACGCTATAAAATTACGGAAGTTCCAATTCAAACTATTTATATCGATGATAATGCCAGTTCGCATTTTCGTCCCATAAAAGATGGGCTGCTCGTTTACAAAAATCTCTTCAAATTTGCCCTGACATCTTTTGGTGGATTTCTAGTTGACTACGGAGTATATGCACTTGCCTTATTGCTACTCACTAGCTTACCAACTGCTGTACGCTTATTGGTCGCAAACACGATTGCTCGCATTTGTAGCGCTACCTGCAATTTTGCACTTAATAAGAAATTAGTCTTTAACAATGAAGAGAGCATCGCACGAACAGGCGCAGGCTACTTTACACTAGCCTTTGTCCTCTTCCTTTGCGATACAGCCCTCCTCTATCTCTTCCACCAAATTCTAGAACTCAACCTCTACATTGTCAAACTTGCAGTTGGTATCTTCCTTTTCCTAGCTTCTTGGTTTGTTCAAAAGAATATTATTTTTAAAGAAAGGAAATCATTTTCCCATGAAATTGCTTAAAAAACCCTTTGCCTACGCATCCATCTTCGGAATGCTTTTGACAGGAGGCTTTACTTACTCCATGTTAAAAACCTTCGTCATTTCTGAAGCGATAACAGCCGTCTCAGCAAGCAATGCTGCTTCTACGAGCGTTCAGAATACGACCACAGCTTCGTCTTCCACCACTGCCACAACAGCAACCAATGTATCTACTACTGATACTAGTTACTCTGACGATAATATTCAGATAAATTTAGAGACGATTACTACCAATAACACAACTGTTTACGTCGCAGATATTCAAGTCAGCTCACCCGAGTATTTAAAAACAGCACTTGCACAAAACACTTACGGCACAAACGTAACAGCTAAAACCTCAGAAACAGCGGCAGCAAACAATGCCATTCTAGCGGTTAATGGTGACTACTACGGGGCCAACTCAACTGGTTATGTTATTAAGAATGGGGTTCTGTATCGAGACACCGTTCGGGACAATGCATCTTATGGCGACTTGGCCATCTACGCAGACGGCTCGTTTGAGGTCATTTATGAAAATGAGATTACCGCCCAAGAATTGATTGACAAGGGCGTTGTCAACCTCTTAGCATTTGGTCCATCATTGGTCGAAAACGGCGAAATTGTCGTTGATACTTCAACAGAAGTCGGACGTGCAATGTCATCCAACCCTCGTTCTGCTATCGGGATTATCGATGAAAATCATTATATCATCGTCGTAGCAGATGGACGTACGTCTGAAAGCGAAGGACTCTCTCTCTATCAATTGGCAGAAGTTATGAAACAATATGGTGCTCAAACTGCCTACAACCTTGATGGCGGTGGTTCATCTACTCTTTACTTCAACGGTCAAGTTGTTAACAACCCAACAACAAATGGAAATACTATCTCAGAAAGGGCGGTAAGTGACATTGTCTACATCGGTTACTAATTCAACTACAAGAGTTTCAAGAACATTTATCTCCTACTTAGCAATAACAGCTTTCCTGTTTATTTTCAGTCGAATCTATGAAAGTCTCAGCTATGGCGAAGTCTCTGTCTTTATGCATTATATGTTCTGTGTACCATTAATAGGCGGAGCTGTGCTACTCGGTCTGCTGCAACTTATACCTACTCTTTCACGTCTCTCCTATAATTTGTGGAATTCTGGCGTTGCAACTATTACAGCTGGTTGTCTTCTCCGAGGCATTATCAACCTATCTGGACGTTCAACTACCTTAGATCAACCTTATTGGTACATCGGCGCAGCCTTCCTAGTTCTATCCTTAGTCGTTTTTTTCATCAATCCATCCGCAAACAATCGTCGAAAAACGACCACTTAATCTACAAATAAATGATAAGGGCACTTAAAATTCTTAGGTGCCTTTTACTGTAGAATGAATTGTTGAAAAATTCGGAAATTTCCAATTATTCATCAAATCTTTTATCGTTTCTTTCATATCTATGATATAATGGGTAAAATAAGATAGGGAGAAGAAAATTATGACCGATACAAACAAACTTAAAAACCTCCGTCATCGTAGTTCTGTCTACGATTCGATGGTCAAGTCACCCAACCGTGCCATGCTTCGCGCAACAGGAATGACCGATGATAGCTTTGAAAAGCCCATTGTTGGGGTTATTTCGACATGGGCTGAAAATACACCTTGTAACATCCACCTTCATGACTTTGGAAAATTAGCCAAAGAAGGGGTAAAAGAAGCAGGTGCCTGGCCTGTCCAATACGGTACCATCACCGTTGCAGACGGAATCGCCATGGGAACACCTGGTATGCGCTTCTCCTTGACTTCCCGTGACATCATAGCCGACTCTATTGAGGCAGCTATGGGAGGGCACAACGTGGATGCCTTTGTCGCAATCGGTGGCTGCGATAAAAACATGCCTGGCTCTATGATTGCTATCGCCAATATGGACATTCCTGCCGTATTTGCCTACGGTGGAACCATCGCACCAGGAAACCTCAATGGTAAAGATATTGACTTGGTTTCTGTCTTCGAAGGAATCGGAAAATGGAACAATGGCGACTTAACTGCTGAAGAAGTTCGTCAGATTGAGTGTAATGCCTGTCCTGGACCTGGTGGTTGTGGTGGTATGTATACTGCCAATACCATGGCTACTGCCATTGAGGTAATGGGCATGTCTATTCCTGGATCTTCTTCTCACCCTGCTGAATCTCCTGAGAAGAAGGCTGATATTGAAGAAGCTGGTCGTGCTGTTGTACGCATGCTAGAACTTGGCATCAAACCATCTGACATTATGACTCGTGAAGCCTTTGAAGATGCTATTACAGTCACAATGGCTCTGGGGGGCTCAACCAACGCTACGCTCCATCTTCTAGCCATCGCCCATGCTGCTAATGTTGAATTAACACTGGAAGATTTCAACGATTTCCAAGAGCGTGTGCCTCACTTGGCAGACCTCAAACCATCTGGTAAATATGTTTTCCAAGACCTCTATAATGTCGGCGGTGTCCCTGCTGTTATGAAATACTTGCTCAAAAACGGCTTCCTTCATGGCGACCGCATCACATGTACAGGTAAAACCGTTGCTGAAAACCTAGAGAATTTTGCAGACTTGACTCCAGGTCAAGATGTCATCATGCCACTTGAAAATCCAAAACGTGCAGATGGCCCACTCATCATCCTCAAAGGTAACCTTGCTCCTGAAGGTGCCGTTGCCAAGGTTTCTGGTGTGAAAGTCCGCAACCATACAGGTCCAGCCAAGGTCTTTGATTCTGAAGAAGAAGCGATCGAAGCAGTCTTGACTGACGAAATTGTAGATGGCGATGTAGTCGTTGTCCGCTATGTTGGACCAAAAGGCGGTCCTGGTATGCCTGAAATGCTGTCCCTTTCTTCCATGATTGTCGGAAAAGGCCAAGGTGACAAGGTAGCCCTTCTAACAGACGGTCGTTTCTCTGGTGGTACCTATGGACTGGTCGTTGGACACATCGCACCTGAAGCTCAGGATGGTGGTCCAATTGCCTACCTCCGTACAGGTGATTTGGTGACGGTTGACCAAGATACCAAAGAAATCACCATGCACGTTTCTGACCAAGAAATCGAAGAACGCAAGAAAACAACTGTCATTCCACCACTCTACTCTCGTGGTGTTCTCGGCAAATATGCCCATACCGTATCCTCTGCCTCTAAAGGAGCCGTTACCGACTTCTGGAGACCAGAACGTACGGGGAAAAAATAAGAACTCAACGACCCTGTCCTCGCGGCAGGGTTTTCCAAAAGGAGAAAAATGAAACTAAACGTCGAACTCTCCCGCTTTCGAGTCAAAGAAGGGAAAACTGCCAAAGTAGATGAATGGATGGCCTTTCTCAACGAGCACATGGAAGACACTCTTCTGACTCTTGAAGGAGAGAAAATGTATGTCGAAACCATCTTCCGTGAAGTACTGGACGGCCGCGAATACCTCTACTGGTACTCTGTCCAAGCCGAAGGAGGGATTGAAGTCGAAGATTCAGAATCCTATATCGACAAAAAACATTTAGAATACTGGGAAGAATGCATCGACCCAAGCTACAGTATGGTAGATTTGGCTCCGCAAGTTGTCATGATTCCCAAACCTGTTTATGAAACCATGGAAGAACTAGATAGACAATACGATAAAACATTTAAAAAATGAGCTGCTTCATGCAACTCATTTTCTTTTTATTATGGCTTCGAGCCAGTTTTTCTCGAAGAGAAAAACAAGAAAACCACCAGCTATGCTGGTGGCTGCCAAGGCTTTGAGCTTCCATTTCTTTTTCCTGTTATAATCTAATTGTTCAGGTTAGATAAAGGAGGAAAAAGAAATGGCTAAAACCAGTTACAGTTTA
>NZ_JAIJZQ010000010.1:0-69266 GCF_019754195.1 Streptococcus sp. 2018037 | reverse complement strand
AACTAGTTGCTCAAGAGACAACTCAATCATTCTATCATCTTCTACTGAACTTGTCAACACTTTTTCGAAACTTTTTTTCATTCCGCTACTGACTAGCCCCTCAAGAGACAACTCAATCATTCTATCATCTAGTTTGGTAATTGTCAACCGGTTTTTTGAAAATGATAAAACAGCTGCAAAAACTGCAACTGTTTATTATCTTTATTGACGTACCTCTAGAAGACCCAAATCTCCATCTTCACGTCTATACAATACATTTGTTGTACCGTCATTAGCATCTGTATAGATAAAGAAATCATGTCCGAGCAACTCCAATTGGAGGACTGCTTCTTCCATATCCATTGGTTTCAAGTCTACTTGCTTAGTACGAACCACTTTTACTTCCTCACCTGTTTGCTCAACAAGTTCATCTGTAAAGACTTGACCAGTTGCCACTTTTTGACGATGTTTTCGTTCAATCTTTGTTTTGTTACGACGAATTTGGCGTTCAATCTTATCTACTACAAGATCGATAGAGCCATACATTTCTTGTGAAATATCTTCTGCGCGAAGTGTAACTGCTCCAACTGGAATTGTTACTTCTACTTTTGCGCGCTTGTCACGGTAAACTTTTAGATTTACTTTAGCATTCAACTCTTGTTCTTCATTGAAATATTTCTCAATCTTAGCCACTTTCTCTTCTACATAGGTGCGAAGTGCATCTGTAACTTCAAGGTTTTCTCCACGAATACTGAATTTAATCATATTAGTACCTCTTTCTTGGCTTTCGCCTTTCTTCACTATTATTATACCACATTATAGGAATATTGCAACCGTTTTCTTATCGTGTTAGTGAAAATGTTTTGATTTCTTTCCTACCAATTTTCATGAAAAGTTCTACAGCAAGTTGGATTGTGGCTCCTGTTGTGTATATATCGTCGAATAATAATATTTTTTCTGGCACTTCTTTTTCATCTAATAGATAGAACATCTGTTTTGCTTCTAGTCTCTCTGCTCGATTTTTAGACGATTGTTTTTGGCTTTCATACTTTCCAAGAAGGGACTGATAGGGAATATTTGTAGCATCCAAAAGTCCTTCCACTTGATTAAACCCACGTTCTGATAGTCGTTTTTGACTAATTGGTATGGGAACAATTGTGTAGTCAGGAAATTGGCTTAACGCTATTCTAAGCTTTTTAGCAAAAATATTTCTTAAAACATAGTCTCCTTGAAATTTGTAGCGACTAAAATAATGTGCCATCGCTTGATTATATTGGTACAAAGCTGTGTGGACAACTAGTTTCCCTTGATTCTGCCAGTACTGACAATCCTTGCAACTTTCCGATTCTCCATTTTTATAACAATGTGGACAGTGTTGCTCTGCTATTTCCTCAAAAGTCGAAAAACATTCTTCACAGGTGCCCGATTTTTCTTTACTAAAGAAGATGAAATCTGAAAATCTTGTTTTATTTTTCATAGCTTGATCACACAATAGACAATTAGACATATCCAGCCTCCTTGTTCATCTGTTTAATTTCAGCGATTGCCTTTTCAATGGCTCCTGTACTTCCTTCATGATAAAACTGGAGTAACCCAGTCGGACGTTCCATACTCCTGCCGACCCGGCCCGCAATCTGAACAAGACTTGACGCTGTGTAGAGGTAATGATTGGCTTGAACAACAAAGACGTCTACACATGGGAAGGTTACCCCACGTTCAAGAATAGTAGTCGAGATTAATACTGTGATTTCTCTCTTACGAAACCCTTCAACTATTTCAAGGCGATTTTCTGTTTGACTGGATACAAAGCCAATTGTTTCTTCTGGGAATGTTTTTTTCATTATCTTGGTAAATTCTTGACCTTTGGAGATTTCTGGGACAAAAATGAGTAAGGGAAAGCCCGACTTTCTCTGTTCTTCAATCGCTTTTTTCAACTTTGGGACTAGTCTATTTTTCTTTAGGGTATCATCGAATTTACTAAACCAGACTTTTTGCGGGACAACAAGCGGATTGCCATGAAATCGCCTTGGCAAACTAAGACGGCTTAATTTGCCCGTTCTGACTTTTTTATCCAATTCATCTGTTGAAGTCGCCGTCAGAAAAACTTGAACACCGGCTTCCTTGACCGCATTGTCTGCTGCTCGATAGAGCATGGGATTATCTGCATAGGGAAAGGCGTCTACTTCATCAATCAAAACCAAATCAAAGGCCTGATAAAATTTTAATAACTGATGTGTGGTTGCTACAACTAATGGAGTTCGGAAATAGGGTTCAGACTCTCCATGTAGTAAACTAATTGGAATTGAAAAGTCATTTTGCAGACGTTTATAGAGTTCGATACAAACATCGATTCGAGGACTGGCTAGGCAAACCGCTCCGCCTTTATCAACCACTGAGGCAACGGTGTGGTAAATCATTTCTGTCTTACCTGCTCCTGTTACTGCATGAACCAATGTTGCACGATTATTTTCCACGTTTGCAACTAGTCCATCTGAAATTCTTTGTTGCCAATCAGTTAGTTGACCTTTCCACTTTAAACACTTAGTGATTGGAAAATCTTTCTGAGGAAAATGATAGAGTTTTTCGTCTGACCGTACTCTGCCTAGAAGCAAGCAGGCTCGACAATAATAAGCATCGTTTGGCAATTTGTTTTCTTCTTCAAAAGTTGTTCCACAGCGAAAGCAGTTATTCTTTTTTGTAATACTTGGCACTTTTTCTGCTATTTCTCTTTCTTTTGCTGTCAATTGGTATTTGGTAAATAATCTTCCATAATAATTTTCTAATTCTTTCATCGCTTATTTATTCGGAATTTCTTGTCAGTTTTTAAAAAAATTAGTACAATTTGGTTATGAAAGAATTTAAAACAATTAGAGAAGATGGTATTGTTGAAGAAGAAATTAAAAAGTCACGATTTATCTGCTTTATGAAACGAGTGACCAGCGAGGAGGAAGCTCGCGACTTTATCAACAAGATCAAGAAAGAACATTACAAGGCTACTCATAACTGCTCTGCTTTTGTCCTTGGAGAAAATATGGAAATCAAGCGTTCCTCAGATGATGGGGAGCCGTCTGGTACTGCTGGTGTGCCAATGCTGACGGTTTTAGAAAATCACGAACTGACCAATGTCGCAACGGTGGTTACCCGCTATTTTGGAGGTATCAAACTAGGGGCAGGCGGACTTATTCGTGCTTATGCTGGAGCAGTGGCTAATGCAGTCAAGGAGATCGGTGTTGTGGAAGTCAAGGAGCAGGAAGGTATTTCCATTAGTATGTCCTACGCCCAATACCAAGAGTTTGCCAATTGGCGAGCTGAGCAAGGTCTGGACGAATTTGATACCCAGTTTACTACTGAAGTTTCAACCATGATTTTTGTCGATAAAGAATTCCTTGAACAAACATTAGCAAGTCTTACTGACTTTTACCACGGAAAAGTATTCGCGGAAAAAGCTAACTCTCGAATCGTTGAGGTACCTGTCTATTAAAAAAAAGCTATCGGCGAGATAGTTTTTTTATATTATCCTTTTTTGACTTTCTACTATATAATGTATAATAACATTATTTGGAGGTGCCATATGGCTATTTATCAAAACATTACTCAATTAGTTGGAAAAACACCTGTTATTAAACTCAATAATATCGTTCCAGAGGGGGCAGCGGAAGTCTATGTGAAATTAGAGGCCTTTAACCCAGGATCTTCTGTAAAAGACCGTATCGCCTTGGCTATGATTGAAGATGCTGAAAAGGCTGGTGCCATCAAACCTGGAGATACTATTGTTGAGCCAACAAGTGGTAACACTGGTATCGGTCTTGCTTGGGTTGGAGCAGCAAAAGGTTATAAGGTGATTATCGTCATGCCTGAAACCATGAGTGTTGAGCGTCGTAAGATTATCCAAGCTTATGGAGCTGAACTTGTCTTGACTCCTGGTAGCGAAGGGATGAAGGGGGCTATCGCCAAAGCAAAAGAGATTGCTGAAGAAAAAAATGGCTGGGTTCCTTTCCAGTTTGCTAATCCATCCAATCCAAAAGTTCACGAAGATACAACAGGACAGGAAATTTTGGAAGACTTTGGAACAACTGGTTTAGATGCCTTTGTATCTGGCGTTGGTACTGGTGGTACCGTTTCAGGTGTTTCGCATGTTTTGAAGACAGCAAATCCAGATATTGCTATCTATGCTGTCGAAGCTGATGAATCAGCTGTCTTATCTGGTGAAGCACCTGGTCCACACAAGATTCAAGGTATTTCGGCAGGTTTTATTCCAGATACCTTGGACACTAGCGCCTACGATGGCATTATTCGTGTCAAATCCGATGATGCCTTAGCTACAGGTCGTGCTATCGGTGGAAAAGAAGGATTCTTAGTTGGTATTTCTTCAGGTGCAGCAATTCACGCTGCTATCGAAGTCGCTAAGGAGTTGGGAACTGGAAAAAAAGTGTTGGCAATCTTGCCTGATAACGGAGAACGTTACTTGTCAACAGCTCTTTACGAATTCAATGATTAAAAAGAAAGAAGGTTAGGAATACATCCTATACCTTCTTTTCTTTGTGTTCTTTGAGATAGCCTTTAGCTTCCTCAATCCATTTCGGAAGTTGTTTTGCTAAAGGGGAAAAACCAATTTTATTCCGTTCATTTGTAAAACGATGATGACGCGGAATTTTTTGTTGTTCTTCTTCTAAGGTCCGGATTGATAAACTAGCCTTTTCAGTATATTCATCAAAGTCAACTACCTGTACCAAAACCTCTTGCCCCAATTTTAAATGATCATAAATATTATCAACAAAACCTGTTTTGATTTCCGAGATATGGATTAGGCCCGTCGTCCCATTCTCTAATTGTACAAAGGCTCCATACGGCTGAATGCCCGTTACCGTCCCCTTGAGTTTATCTCCGATTTTCATCTTAATCCTCTATTTCGATGGTCTCAATTACAACATCTTCATGTGGACGATCTGCTGAATCTGTTGCAACCGCTGCGATAGCATCCAAGACGACGAAGGATTCTTCATCAACTAGATGACCAAACACTGTGTGGCGTTGGTCTAGATGTGGTGTTCCGCCATTTTTGACATAGGCTTCTGCAACTTCTTTAGGCCAACCGCCTCGTTCTAATTCTTTCGCATTGTATGGGAAGTTTTGGTTTTGAACGATAAAGAATTGGCTTCCATTTGTATTTGGTCCTGCATTGGCCATTGACAAGGCTCCTCTGAGATTAAAAGCTTCCATTGAAAATTCATCTTCAAACGCAGTACCATAAATAGATTCACCACCCATACCTGTTCCGGTTGGATCGCCACCTTGAATCATAAAGTCTTTGATAATACGATGGAAGATAATTCCGTCATAATAGCCATCTTTAGAAAGAGCTACGAAATTTGCTACCGTTTTGGGTGCAATTTCAGGGAAGAGTTTTACTGTTAACTTACCGTGGTTAGTCTTGATATGCGCAACTGGCCCTGTAACATTTTCCAAATCTAATTGCGGGAAATATTTTTCTTTTTCTACCATACCTAATTTCTCCAAGGCATCGAAAATGCCATCTTCTTCTACTTTTTTTGTGATATAATCTGCATGCTTTTGCAGTTCTGGATGCGAATGCCCCATAGCAATACTAATTCCTGCATAATCAAATAACTCAATATCGTTGAGTCCATCTCCGAACACTAGGACATTTTCAGGTTTCAGGCCTAGTTTTTCAACAACTTTAGCAACACCAGTTGCTTTGGAAGAGCCTTTTAGCACAATGTCCGATGAAATAGCATCCCAGCGAACACTACGCAATTCCGCTTGCAACTCTTCTGGAAGTTCTACTTCGTGACCATCTTTCTCAAAAGTTAACAATTGATAGATGTCATTTTCTTTATAAAAAGTTGGGTTTGTTTCCAAACCTTCATAAATCAAGTCAATTACTTGACTAATGCGGTCAGTTCGTGCAGAAAGTGTCCCTTTTTGACTACCAAGCATACCATATTCGATTCCAATTTCTTTAGCCCAATTTAATACAGATTCTACTAAATTTTGGGGTATTGGCTGATGGTACACTACCTGACCTTTGGCATCTTCTACGTAGGAGCCGTTAATCATAGCGAAAAAGTCTGGCTTTAAGGCCTTGATTTCTGGCACCAAACCATAAGGCGTTCGTCCTGACGCAATTCCTGTCAAAATTCCCTTTTCTTTCAGTGATTTGAAAACCTGCTGAATTGATTCAGGAATGTAGCCTGTATTCTTCACACGTAGCGTGTCGTCAATGTCAAAAAAGACTATTTTTATTTTTTTTGCCTTATATCTGAGTTTTGCATCCATATAATTCCACTATCCTTTGGTTGAAAATTAACTAATTTTCATTATACCACTATTGGTCCTCTTGCGCCACCAAACCATGCTGGAAAGCATAAACAACTGCTTGAGTACGGTCGCTCACAGCTAGTTTAGATAAGATATTGGAAACATGGGTTTTAACAGTTTTTAAGGAAATGAAGGACTCATCTGCAATTCGTTGATTATCATATCCCTTGGCTAACAGCGTCAAGATTTCACGTTCACGAGCTGTCAAGTCATCATGTAAATCTGGGTGGCGTTTATGGTGCTCTACTTTTTTCTCTACTTCTGTCTCAATAGCATATTCTCCAAGAGCTACCTTGCGGATGGCTGCTAAGATTTCGTCAGCACTTGACGTTTTCAACATATAGCCACGAGCTCCTGCTTCCAGCACAGGATAGATTTTTTCATTATCTAGGTAGGAGGTCAGGATGACAATCTGCGCTTGCGGCCATTCCTTCAGCAAGGCCAGGGTTGCTTCTACGCCAGTCATCTTGGGCATAACCAAGTCCATCACTACAACATCGGGTTTAACCTCTAATGCTTTAGCCAAACCTTCCTCGCCATCACTAGCTTCTGCAACTACTTCAACATCTGGCTGTAAATTTAAGTAACTTTTCAATCCTAGACGAACCATCTCATGGTCGTCAACCAGCATCACTCGAATCGTATTCATCTTCTTTTCCTTTCAATAGTGGGATACGAATATCGATCGCCACTCCCTTATTTGGGGCTGTGCGAATTTTTATCGTTCCAGCCATGTCTTCAACCCGCTCACGTATGTTTTGAAGACCGTAACTTAATTCATCATCTGCACCTTGTTGGAAGCCGATACCATCGTCTGTCATTTTCAACTGCAGTTCTGTTTCCTTCTGCAAGAGGTAAACATCCAAATGCTTGGCCTTGGCATGTCGCAAGGTATTACTGATAATTTCTTGCGCAATGCGGAAGAGATGTTCTTCAATTAGTTTCGGTAGCTCCTCTACTTCATGTTGAAAATGAACGATAATATTACTTTTGTCGCTAACTTCACGCAAAATCAGCTCAAATCCTTCAACCAAGGTTTTACTTTCAAGTTCACTTGGGCGTAGATGTAATAATAGGATGCGTAGGTCTCTTTGGGCAGACTCAATCATGTCTTTCACGAGCATCAGCTGTTCCTGCAAGGTTTCCTGCGGAAGAGTGGATAGATTGGACGATAATCCTGACAAAATCATGCTCGTTGCAAATAACTCTTGACTAACCGTATCATGCAAATCCCTGGCAATCCGTTTCCGTTCTCCCTCAACAATCTCTTCTTTCTTGACTAAATCTTGATTGTCAACCAGCTGCACCTGACGCGTGAGGTTTCTGACCTTATCAGACAACTGGAGCAAGAGTTGATCACTTTCGGTGTCTGTTCGAATACTTTTATTCTTCAAGATAGCTTGTAACTTCGTCCGCATAACCTGAGTGGAGGCTAGGCTGACAGTTTGTACCATTACAGCTAGAAAAAGAGTCAAAACAATAACTAGTAGAATGAGAGTAAACACGAGCTGCTCCGTTGAAATCCAGAGCGTAACATCTAGCAATGAATAATTTAAAAGTGGGAGGGTGGAAGCAATCACTACAAAAACAATAAGACAGGCAAACCAGGCGAGGAGTAGGTAGGTACGTTTTCTCATACGCGAACCACCTCCACATCTCCCAGGATATTGTTGGTAACGACTTTTACACGTTTGTGTGATTCTTGATAATCGGGACTATTGACCGCTATACTTTCATTCCGCAAATCCCAGTATGATTCACCCAGGAAACTTACTCGTCCATAGATACTAGTTGCTGACAGTGCAACCTCAACATCAATTGGAACAATAATTTTTGTCCGTCCAAACGTTTTACGAATTACAACAATATTATCTCTGCCAACTAATACAGTCTTATCCAAATCAACTACATCATTGCCAAACAAGCGTACAATGTTAATATCTTCAAAACCAAACCTATCTTGAGAGTGATCGTGGTTGCCAAACCATCTATTTTTCTCTTTTTGAACCTGTAGAGAATAGTCACTAAAAACAATGTGAGTATATTGGTTTCTCTTTTCATAACGTGAAAAGAAATTAATCAGCATGTACACGACTAGTAGCATAATCCCAATAATGAAGAAGGGATTTAAAACAAAGACCAAAAATAATAGAGATAAGGAGCTAACCAGTAAAACGCTATTAACTTTTCTTCCTAGGAAGTACCAAATGATGAGTAATAAGGCAGAGAAAAGTAGCAGGGTCCGACTGGCCTCATTGGCTACCACGTCAAAGGCTGCCATCGTAAAAATCATACTTTCTATTAGTAGAAAAAATTGAACTTTTCGCATCTTCTCCATCCTTTCTATACTATTGTAACAAAAAATAAGTAAAAGAACTCCATCCAAAGTAGGAAATATAGGACTTACTGATATATAGTTTTAGTTTACTTTTAGTTCAAAGCAAGTTGATGAAGTAATCAAAGAGAAACTAAAGAGCTATAAAACTAAATATTGTCTATACTATCAAATAATACTCAATGAAAATCAAAAGCAGCCTAGAAACGAAGTCGAAGATAGAACTGGAGTTCATCAAGGCAAGTTGACAACGGATAATTTTGATTTTCGAAGAGTATAAATGAGCTTTAATCTGATCTAGCATGACTTTTCCCCTTTTATTTTTAGTGTAACATAAAAAAACTAACCTACCACAAAATATGATAGGTTAGTTAACTTAATGACATTGGGCATCTACCCAACCTTATTCATCTTTATTGTCCGCTATCTGTTGAAGTACTTGTGCTTGTGGAACTTCCTGTTGAAGAATCGCTACTGGTTCTGGTTGATGCAACGGAGACATACAAGGTAACTGTTCCATCAATTGTTGCTCCAGCAGCAGGATATTGTCCAATGACAATATCACTTGTCGTTGAATAATAACTTCTATCTTCTTGTTTTTCAATATTTTCCGCATTGACACCCAAGGCTTGTAATTGACTACGCGCCTGTGAATAGGTGTAATTGCGAGATATTAAATCAGGCATAATCAACTCTTTTCCTTTTGAAATAACTAGATTGATGATAGAACCTTTTGCCAATTCTGTATTGGCAACGGGATCTGTACTGATAACCTGACCCGCAGTAACAGATGAGCTATATTCCTGAGTAATAGTTCCAACACTGAATCCTGCTGTCTGAAGAACTTGAGTAGCATTCTCCTGACTTTTTCCAACAACGTTTGGAACAACTTGTGGCGCCACTCCTTTGGAAACGTAAAGGGTAATTTTTGCCCCCTTCTCAGCAGAACTATTTGCTTCTGGATTTGTTTTGATGACGAGTCCTTGGGCAACTTTTTCGCTATATTCTTCTTTTATTGTCACTTGGAAACCAAGAGCCTCCAATTCCTGCCGTGCAGTATCAGACTCCTTATCCACCACATCTGGAATAGATGACAGCGCAGCCGTTGCTACTACAATATCAATCTTACTCCCTTGACGTCTGGTCGTCTTTGCAGCCGGAGAGGTTCGTATTACCAAGCCTTCATCTACAGTTGCGGTCGCTTCTTCTGTGATATTTCCGACTTCCAATCCTGCTACTTCAATCATTTCTGTAGCTTTTTCAACGGTTTGACCAGATACATCAGGAACGGTAACTGTTCGTGGAGTGTTGAAAAATATGAGTCCAGCCGCTATGACTGTTAACAAAATAGCCCCTATCAAGACTTTGTAGCGTGTACGCATACCTGACCTTGGTTTTGAAACAGGCTTATTTCCCGACTTCGCCACTTCTTTCTTACCAGACCCCTTATCCGTCGCAGAAGTTTGGGCAGAACTGTTTGTATGCGGTACTTTCGTTTCAACATTGGCCTGGGAGAGTTTTGGCAAGGTTTTTGTATCAACCTTGTTCCCTTCTAGTTCAACCCTAGGTTCATTCCGACGATCCATGGATAGGGCCGAAGCTAAATCTGCATACATTTCTGCAACCGACTTATAGCGCTCGTTTAATTTTTTAGCCGTTGCTTTTAGTACAACATTTTCTAAAGCCTGAGGTACGTTGGCATTCTCTTCTCTAACAGATGGGAGAGGTTTTTGGAAATGCTGAAGAGCGATCGTCACAGCACTGTCTCCATCATAGGGAATGCGACCCGTCAACATTTCAAAAAGGATGATTCCCATCGCATAAATGTCACTTTGAATGGTCGCTTTCGAACCACGCGCCTGCTCAGGTGAAAGATAGTGAACAGAACCCAACATGGAGTTGGTTTGTGTCAAACTCGTTTCAGCAAAGGCAACTGCAATACCAAAGTCTGTTACTTTAGCGACTCCATTGGAAGTCAAAAGGACGTTCTGAGGTTTCAAATCTCGATGGACAATTCCTCTCGTGTGCGCCATTCGCATAGCAAGGAGAATCTGTCCCATAATTCGCACCGCAACATCGTTGGAGAGTGGTGCATTTTCTTTTATATAACGTTTTAAATCGAGACCATTGACATATTCCATAGCCAGATACTGTTGACCATCTTCTTCGCCGATGTCCGAAATACGAACGATATTGGGATGGTCAAGTTCTGCCATGGCACGCGCTTCACGTTGAAAACGCTGGATAGCAATTTGATCTGTCTGATAGTTGGTCCGAAGAACTTTAACGGCAACCTCTTCTCCATCTAAAATCAAATCTCTTGCTAGGTAAACATCTGCCATACCGCCTCGACCAATTTGCCGAACGATTCGATACCGACCGGCAAAGATCTTACCGATTTGAATCATTACCTAGCCTCCTCCGTAATGTGAAGCAAACCTACTGTAATATTATCTAGACCGCCTGCATTATTGGCAAAACGTACAAGTGTTTCTACCTTGCTTTCAATTGAAACATCACTCAATACAATATCACGAATGTCCTCGGTTGGTACCATATTGGTTAAGCCATCGCTGTTAATAAGGACGTAATCTCCAACCTCAAGAGTTTTCAAAGCAATGTCTGGTTCAATTGGTTCGGCTTGTCCGATGGACTGCGTTACAATATTTTTTTGAGGATGACGCTGTGCTTCTTCTTCTGTGAGCTGACCAGCTCGAACAAGGGCACCTACCAGCGAATGGTCGTTGGTTAGACGTGTATATTCGCCATCTCTAATCAATCCAACTCGTGAATCTCCGACATGGGCATAGATCATTTGGTTGTCGATGACAACAACTGCTTCAAGCGTTGTTCCCATCCCCTTGTATTCTTCTGTCTGTCCAAGTTCATGAATCTTTTGGTTTTCAGCGTCAATGATTGCAACCATCCATTCACGGACATCATTTAAGGTCACTAATTGAGTATCAACCCAAGCAGCTCCCAAATCTGTTGCTGCCATTTCACTAGCAATATGGCCGGCACGGTGACCACCCATTCCATCAGCTAATACGACCAAATCAATCCCTGCACGGTTTTTGTAGCGATTGATATAGTCTTGGTTGTTCGAACGTTTCTGTCCTACATCAGTAAGTAATGCAATTTCCATAATTTTTATCGTTGCTAAGCAACTTCCTCCTCTTATTCTAGGATTTTCGTCTAAGTTGACCGATGAAAAATCCATCTGTCTTATACTGTTCAGGGGTTATCAACAAGCAGCCATCCACCATAATATCTGTTTGAGGGTGTTCTAGTGTCACCTGCTCAAAATTGGGATGGTTTTGCAGAAATTCTTGAATAACCTCTTGGTTTTCCTTAGCAATAATCGTACATGTGCTATAGGTTATTATACCACCAATTTTCAAGCTTTGGCAAACACTGTCCAGTATCTGCAACTGGATAGTCTTTAGAGAATCAAAGTCCATCGATACCTTGTTATAACGAATATCTGGCTTACGGCGGATAAGTCCAATACCTGAACAAGGAGCGTCTACCAATATCTTATCAAAGGTATCAGGGCCAAATGTTTCATGAACACGACTGGCGTCCAGACGTTTGGTCTCAATCTTATCTTCTAGACCTAAACGAAGTGCGTTTTCTTCAATCAGGTTTAGTTTATGATCATATAAATCCAACGCATAAACTTTTCCATCCGTAAGATAGCTTGCCATATGACAGGTCTTTCCACCCGGAGCTGCACAGGCATCCAAGATGATTTCATCTCCTTGAATATCCAAAGTCGGAGCTACCAATTGACTGGTTTCGTCTTGAATAGTGATAAGCCCTTCCTTGAAATAATCTGTCCCCGCAAAGTGTCCATGAGATTTAACCAACCCAACTGGTGATAACTGTGAGTGTTGGGCACCTAGCTCCTCTGCCAATCGCTCCACTTGTTGACCATCCGTCACGCGTACGCTGGCCTTATTTCGATCATGTAAGCTTTGGAAAATCTGCTCAGCACGTTCATCGCCATATTCTGCAATCAGGGTTTGGACCAACCAAACTGGCACAGAATACTGAACGGATAGACGTTTGTTCTTTCTTTTAATATCTGCTGGTTTCGGCAACGAATCCTGACTAAGCTTACGCAAAATAGCATTGACAAATTTGTCAGTTCCAGGCTTTCGCTTGGCAATATTAACTGCCTCATTGACAACTGCGTGGGGGGGCAATTTGTCCAAATATACCAACTGGTAGAGGCTCAACATGAGGAGATAGTAGACCCAAGTGTCCAATTTCTCTCTGTCTTCAATGAAATGGGCTAGGTACCATTCCAGTGTTATCTTCCGAGAAACTGTCCCATAGACCAACTCGGTCGCCAAGCCCTTGTCCTGTGTTGATAAACGAGAAGATTCTAGGGCCTTATTGAGTGCGATATTGGAATAAGCTCCTTGATCAAAGACTTGTTCCAATACAGATAAGGCTAGACTTCTTGCTGTTTCATGTTTATTGAACACCAAATTGATCTCCTACTGCAATATCTCGACCTGCACCATTTAAAAAGTCTGCAATGGTCATTTTTGGCTTACCTGCTGGCTGGACAGTTTTCAGAGAAAGGGCTCCCTGACCTGTCGCAATGACCAATTCTTTCTTGCTTCGAGCAATAACCCGACCAACTGGTCCTTCACCTTCTGCTTCTACAGCTTCTTGAATTTTAAACCGTTCCCCTTGCCAATAGGTGTGGGCAACGGGCCACGGGTACATACCTCGAATGTGATTAAATAGTTGACGAGCTGTCTCATTCCAATCCAGTACCTCTTCTTCTGGCTGGATATTTGGTGAGAAGGTTACCTGTTCTGGATTTTGAGCGACTGGTTTCAAGTCACCAGCAATATAGGCTGGTAAGGTTTTTAATAATAAATCCCGACCAACAACAGCCAACTTTTCAAACAAGGTGCCAACATTGTCACTTTCTTCAATAGCAATGCTATCGCTGGAAATCATGTCACCGGCATCCATTTCCTTGACCATTTCCATGATGGTTACGCCGGCACGTTCATCACCGTTAATCAAAGCGTAATGGATAGGAGCACCGCCACGGTATTTAGGAAGAAGAGAAGCGTGAACATTGACTGCAAAGTCAACTGAGTTCAATAATTTGGTTGGTAAGAATTGCCCAAAAGCTGCCGTCACAATCCCATCTGCTCCTAAATTCATCAGCTCGTCCATTTCTTGGCTTCCAGATAGCTTCTCTGGTTGAAAGACTGGTAAATTGTATTCCAAGGCTACTTCTTTCACAGGCGTCATTTGGATGACTTTTTTTCGTCCAACAGCTCGGTCTGGCTGGGTTACAACTGCTAGTATGTTATAATTTCCATCAGCTAAGAGCCCTCTTAAGACCGTCGCTGAAAACGCTGGTGTTCCCATAAAAATCAACTTTGTCATATTCGTGTTCTCATCTCCTTTTCATTTTCTGATTCATATCAATTATACTATCCCCTAATTATATCATTTTTGCTTATTTTTTCCTTAATTAAAGGTTTTTAAAACAAAAAATGCAAGGTCAATAGTGACCTCACATCATATTCTGCGGTTCATTGTCAATAATCAGCCGCAAATCTTGATTTTCTCTCTCCTGTGTCCAATCCAAAATCTGGTTCAAGACTTCTTCCAAACGGTCTTCATGCCGGTATTTCAAGATAATCTGGTAGTGGTAGAGATTATGGGTTCTGGCAATGGGCTTGGGCGTCGGTCCCAGGATTTGAATTGCATCTGTTAAGTGTTGACGGAGAAAGGCTACAGTTTCATAGGCTTTTTTCACGACAAATTCTTCTGACTTGTGCGAAAAGGTTAGACCAACCGTAAAATAGTAAGGTGGATAACCAAGATTTTTCCGAATGCCCATCTCATAACGATAGAAACCTTCATAATCCTGCTCTTTGGCAAAAACAATGGCATAATGATTTGGGTTGTAGGTCTGAATCAGGACCTCCCCTTCCTTATCAGCTCGACCGGCCCGACCAGCTACCTGAGTTAGCAACTGGAAGGTCCGCTCAGAAGACCGAAAATCAGGCAAATTCAGAGCCGTATCAGCATTGATCACCCCAACCAGCGTCACATTTGGAAAATCCAAGCCCTTGGCAATCATCTGGGTTCCCAGAAGAATATCCGCTTCACCTCGACCAAACCGTTCGAGCAAGTCCTCATGAGCACCTTTTTTCTTGGTAGTATCCACATCCATACGCAAAATTCTAGCTTCTGGTAAGAGCTCCTGCAATTCATCGTAGGCTTTTTGCGTACCCGTCCCATAATAACGAATGGACCGACTTTGGCAGTTTGGACAGGTTTGTGGAATTCCCTTTTGAAAACCGCAGTAGTGGCAATTCATCGTTTTTGTGTCCATGTGGAGCGTCAGGGAAATATCACAGTTGGGACACTGGTCAACACTCCCACAATCACGACACATGACAAAAGAAGAATAACCACGCCGATTCAACATAAGAACGACCTGTTCCTTACGAGCCAGCTTTTCTCTAATCTTTTCAATCAAGACAGGGGTAAAATTACTAGCCTCCTGTTGACCGATATAATCACGGAAATCCACAACTTCCACTTCTGGAATTCGAGCCAAGGGATTGGCCCTCTGATTAAGAGTCAGCCTTCCATAGACTCCTCGACTAGCTCGAGCCCGTGTTTCAAGACTTGGCGTAGCAGAACCCAAGACCAGAGTTGCCAGATTATAATCAGCCCGCAACTTTGCCACATCACGCGCATGGTAGCGTGGATTGCTGTCCTGCTTGTAGGTCGCCTCATGCTCCTCATCAATGATGATAACACCTAAGTTTGTCAATGGTGCAAAAATAGCCGAGCGAGCCCCGACAACTACTTGTGCATTTCCCGCCTCAATCTTCCGCCACTCGTCATACTTCTCACCGTCAGACAAGCCCGAATGCAAAATAGCAACCTGCTGACCAAAACGAGAAATAAAACGGTTGGTCATCTGTGGGGTCAAGGATATTTCAGGTACTAACATAATAGCTGTTTTCCCCATTTTTAAAACCCTATCAATAACCTGGAGATAGACTTCCGTCTTCCCAGAGCCAGTCACTCCTTGCAGTAGAAAGGTCTGACTTTCCTGACCGATAGAGGCCACAATCTCACGAACCGCAATCGCCTGCTCTGGATTCAAATCCAAGGCCTGTGTTTTTTCCACCTTATCAAAAACTCCCTGAGTCCGCGACACTTCCTCTTCCCAGACTTCTATATAGCCGTTTTCTTGGAAATAGCGGAGCGTATCAGCTGAATAGTCCGATTTTAGGTTCGAAAGGAGCTGGTCTTCAGAATGTTCCAGAAGAAATTCCCTTAACTGCTGCCGTTTCTTAGCCCGATTGCTGATGTCTGCTTCTCGTAATTTCTCCAGACAAACTCGGTACCATTTTTCCGTCTTGATTTGCTTCTTATCCTTGGCCACATAGTCTACCAAGATTTTTCCTGACTGGGCCAGACGCATGATTTTCCCTTGCTCTGTCACATCCAAGTCAGAAAAACGAATCTGCTCCTTATCACCGAACAGACTAAGTTGCTCTGCCATTTCCAAACCAAGCCCTGGACGGATTAATTTGTCATAGGTCGAATTGAGCAAGCTGGGTAGCATGGATTTTAAGAGACTAATTTTATAGGAGAAGACCGACTTCCTCATCTGGTCCGCCAACCAAAATTGCTCTTGATTGAGAACAGGACCATAGTCCAAAACCTCGGCAAGCTCTTTCAAGTCTTGTACCTTATTTTCGTCATCTTCATCAATCAAGTCAACTACAATCCCTTGAATCAGCCGATTTCCCTTACCAAAGGGTACATGGACGCGCACGCCAACCTTGAGCCCTTCTTCCAACTCAGCTGGAACTCGATAGGAATAAGCTTGATCTGTCTGCATCAAAGGGACGTCTACAATAATCTGTGCTAACATACCATCTCCATTTATTTTACCTTCTAATACCACGACTGATGCGAACAAGGTTCACTTTATGTATAACCTCCAACTATTAGTTGGAGCAAATATTAAAAGATAAGCTAAATGACCTACCTCCTTTCTGTCAAAACTTCCATCATTCCGAAAGTGAAAAGAAACCCGGATGGCAATCCCAACCGAGTCTTGTTTCTAAATCTTTTCGCCTTCTTCTTTTTCTTTAGCAATTTGAGCTTTGATTTTACGCTCTTCTTCTTCCGCCAAACGTTTAGCCTCTTCGGCACGGCGACGAACAGCCTCACGTTTCGCTTCTGGGTCTGGGTGGATAACTACATTACCTGATTCAATTTCTTCCAAGGCGCGTAGGGTGGATTTCACTGAGGTGAATTCTTGAGTTGGTTTGGCACCTGCTTCCAATTCATGGGCACGCTTAGCCTCAAGAATAACCAAAGAATACTTAGATGGTACCTTATCCAACAAGGTATCAATTGACGGCTTCAACATCATAATGCGATTCTCTCTTCTTTCTTTTATCGTTCTGCTATCTGTTCACGAATCATTTCATCGTAGCGACCAATCACTCGGTCTACACGGAAATGTTCTGCTTCGATAATACGCTTGACACGCTCAGCAGCCAACGGGACTTCATCGTTCACAACTGCATAATCATACTCACGCATCAAGGCGATCTCTTCCTTGGCACGTTCGATACGTTGAGCAATAATTTCCTCACTATCCGTTCCGCGACCAATCAAGCGATCTTGCAACTCCTCCAAGTCAGGTGGTGTCAAGAAAATGAACACCCCATCTGGAACCTTTTTCTTCACTTGGAGGGCACCCTGTACTTCAATTTCTAAAAAGACATCAATTCCCTTATCAAGAGTTTCATTGACATAGGTCAGAGGTGTTCCATAGTAATTTCCAACGTACTCTGCATATTCCAACATTTGACCCTGGCGAATCAAATCTTCAAATTCCTCACGACTACGGAAGAAATAGTCAACTCCATCAACTTCTCCCGGTCTCTGTGGACGTGTCGTCATGGATACAGAATATTCAAATTTATTATCAGAGCTTTCAAAAATTTCCTTTCGAACTGTTCCTTTTCCAACACCAGATGGGCCAGAAAAGACAATGAGTAAGCCTCGCTCTTTCATGATATCTCCTTTTAAATCTTTCATTCTAGTGTAACAAAATTTAGCATGAATTTCAACTGCTTTTAAATACGATTAGAATATTTTCTATTCCCAACCCTAAACGAACTTTGAGCCAGTAGAAAAAGAGCCCTTCGGACTCTTCTACATTTACTTAGCAACATCTGTTGCTCTTGTTTCACGAATAACTGTGATTTTGATATTTCCTGGATAATCCAGGTTATTTTCAATTTTCTCACGAACATCATGGGCCAAAATGGTAATCTGATCATCAGTGACCTTGTTAGGATGAACGATAATCCGAATTTCACGACCAGCCTGAATAGCATAGGATTGTTTAATCCCTTCAAAACTGTTGGCGATTTCTTCCAAGTCTTGCAGACGTTTGATGTAAGCTTCCATAGATTCACGACGCGAACCTGGACGAGCAGCGCTCAGAGCATCTGCCGCAGCCACAATGGCTGCGATAGTACTTGTCGCTTCTACATCGCCATGGTGACTAGCAATCGCATTGATAACAATTGGATTCTCTTTATATTTCTTAGCCAATTCTGTACCAATTTCAACGTGGCTTCCATCCACCTCACGGTCAATAGCTTTACCAACGTCATGTAGGAAACCAGCTCGACGTGCCAAATTCACATTCTCGCCCAATTCAGCAGCAAGTACACCTGCTAATTTAGCAACTTCGATTGAGTGGCGAAGAACATTTTGTCCATAAGAGGTACGGAAATGCAAACGTCCCATGATTTTAATCAAGTCTGGATGAAGGTTTGGTGCCCCAACTTCATAAGCAGCAGCTTCCCCATACTCACGAATACGGTTATCCATCTCTACACGGTGTTTCTCAACCAACTCCTCAATACGAGCTGGATGAATACGACCATCTTGAAGCAAGGTCTCCATGGTCATACGGGCAATCTCACGGCGAATCGGATCAAAACCTGATAGAACAACCACTTCCGGCGTATCATCAATGATAACATCGATACCTGTGAGACTTTCAAAGGTACGAATATTTCGACCCTCACGTCCAATAATCCGTCCCTTCATCGCATCATCCGGTAAATGAACCGATGTAATCGTCTGCTCAGCCACATATTCACCTGATATGCGTTGCATCGCTTGGGCTAACAAGTCCTTTGCCATCTTATCAGAACGTTCTTTTACTTCACGCTCTGCTTCCTTGATACGAGTCGCAATTTCATGCGTCAATTTATCACGTGTATCGGTAAGGATGATTTCCTTCGCCTCTTCTTGACTGAGGGCCGCCACTCGTTCTAACTCCAAAGCTTTTTGTTCTTCGAGTTTTACAACTTCTTGTTCACGCTCATCAATGTGCTTAGCTTTATCGGTCAGACTTTGTTCCTTTTGTTCCAAAGTCTTTTCCTTGTTGGTCAAATTATCGTCTTTGCGGTCCAAGCTGGTTGCCCGCTCTGTCAAGCGTGATTCGATTTGCTTCAACTCTTGACGTTCTGACTTAAATTCTTCTGCAATTTCTTCTCGGTACTTACGAGCTTCTTCCTTAGCTTCCAAGAGTAATTCTTTTTTCAAGGTCTGGCGATCGCGCTCAGCTGTTTTTAGAATAACCTCAGCTTGCTCTTCTGCTCGACCACGAACATTACTAGCTTCTTGTTCTGCGTTTAAAAGTGTCAATTCTGCAGTTTCTTTTGCAGATTTCATCTTCAAAGAAATGGCAAAGTAACCTAATACTAAACCAATGAGAGCAGAAACAAGTGTCACTACTACTGTAATGATATCCATATTTCTACCTCTTTTTTTATAATTCGATTTTCACAAAATCTGTATCTATTTTATCATATTTGAAACGATTTCACAATTCCAAATTGTCAAATATGGTATAATAAATTCATCACTTATTTGGAGGAAACCATGAAAAAAGAAGTCACTGTCGAAAGCTTCAAGCTAGACCACACTATTGTAAAAGCACCTTACATCCGCTTAATTTCTGAAGAAGTCGGACCCAAAGGAGACATTATTACAAACTTTGATATTCGCCTTATCCAACCCAACGAAAATGCAATGGATACAGCTGGTCTACATACCATCGAGCATCTATTAGCTAAACTAATTCGCCAGCGCATCGATGGACTAATCGACTGTTCTCCTTTCGGGTGTCGGACAGGTTTCCACATGATTATATGGGGAAAACAAGACTCTGAAAAGATTGCTCAAGTCATCAAGTCGAGTTTGGAAGAAATTGCAGAAGGTATCACTTGGGAGGATGTTCCTGGGACAACCATTGAATCATGCGGTAACTACAAAGACCACAGCCTTCATTCAGCTAAAGAATGGGCCAAACTAATCCTTTCTCAAGGAATCTCTACCGATGCCTTTGAAAGAAAACCAATCTAACAAAAAAAGCGGATAAACCGCTCAGAACGTAGACAAACTCCTAAAAATATAAAAAATTGAAGAAGTTTGCGAAAGACAGCAAGTCATAACCACCCGTGAAAACGGGTGGCTTGTACACCGGCTATAAGCCGTTTCTCTCCAGCGACGTCTAAAGACGTTCGCTGAACTTCGTTCAGGTTAGTGCTATAATTACTTGACTAATGCCCGTAACAACGGGCTTTTATCTCGTTCTAAAACTGCCATCTGAAAATGGATCTTCATACTCTTTGACACTCAATTTATCAAGTGCAATGTCATTTTTCTCCTGCTCGCGAATATATTTCGCAACTGTCTTTTCATTCAATCCAACGGTACTAACATAGTAGCCTCTAGCCCAAAACTTTCGATTTCCATACTTATATTTTAAATTGGCATGTTTATCAAATATCATTAGAACACTTTTGCTTTTCAAATATCCCATAAAATCGGAAATCGAAAGTTTCGGAGGTATCAAGACAAGCATATGAACATGGTCTGGCATCATGTGTCCCTCAATGATTTCCACGCCTTTATATCGACATAGATGACGGAAAATATCAATTAAGTCCTGTCTAATTTTGTAGTAAATGGATTTTCTACGGTACTTAGGCGTGAAAACTATGTGATATTTGCACATCCATTTGGTATGTGATAAACTGTAACTGGTTTTAGCCATTTCTTTTTCCTCCTTTATCTAACCTGAACAATTAGATTATATCAGGAAAAAGAAATGGAAGCTCAAAGCCTTGTCAGCCACCAGCATAGCTGGTGGTTTTCTTGTTTTTCTCTACGAGAAAAACTGGCTCGAAGCCATAAAAAAGATTGAAGAAAATTGTCCAAAATGGACTTTTTCTTCAATCTGAAGTGGCTAAACCGCTTTTTTGTTTAATAATCCAAGGCATCAGAATGACCAGCACCATTGCCGACAAAGTAGCCTGTCTTACAATTTATAGAGAACAAGTAGGTCCCATCTGGTTTAAACATATTGTAGTAGCCATTGCCGTTGATAATATTGACTTTTTCCAAGATATATTGATTGCCTGTTATATACCCACGTTGTTGCGAGATAGTCACAATATTTTCAAGAATACCTGGATTGAAATTCCATGCTTCATTGTTTACATCATCAATCATTGCTTGATTATAAGGAACACGACTGCGGTCACGTTGCAAGACGACACCAGCTGGCACGGCAATACCAAAGTCGGTTGTTGAGCCTGAAACCGTTGTTGAAGCGACTTCTGTTGTCGCTGGTACACCAGTAGATACAGTTTGGTTGCTTGTGACTGCAGCCTCACTTGCTACCGTAGCCGAAGCGACTTCCTGTTGCGAACGACCAAAATTCACGACCGATGCCAATAGACTGTCAACCGCACTAATCCCTGTCGTTGTCGCAGAAAGAGATTCTCCTGATTTAACCGTCGCCGTTGTATCAATTTCACCATTAACAACGACTTCTTTATCAAACTGACCATTAATGGCCTGAATGGCTGCAATGGCTTTTTCAAGATGATCATACTGTTCTTTAGCTTTGGTATAACTGTCCGAATTCTTATCCAATTTTTCCAACAGCACTTTCAGTTCTGCTAATTTACCAAACTCTGAATTTTTTAGCTTAGTCAAACTACTATCCGTAAAGAAACTATTATAGAGCTGTTCAAAAGCGGTCACATTCGCATCTGTCGAACTTGATGCTGTCGATGACGTCTGGCTTGTACTTGTTGAACTTGAAGAAGTCGCAGTATTCAATTTGTTAACCGAATTCATCCAAACCAGCGCCGTCGCCATTACACCAATCATTGAAAGCCCTACTGCTGACCAGAAGTAAAATTTCTTTTTCTGGTCCCTATCTGCGCCCTCACTATGGTCCAAGTCTTCGGCTTCATCTTCTTCCAATTCTAAACTAGAATCATCTGCTACTGAAGATAACCCCTCCATTGCTACAGTACTTGCAATCACTGTTTCTTCCAAGGTTTCCATCGGAGTTACCGAAAGTTCTTCTACAATAGGAGCAATCTCCTCACTAACTTCCGTAAGAGAAGACTCATTTGCTTCTACCTCTTCCGCGCTTTCATGTCCTTGATTTTTTTCCTCATCAGCCACCTCAACTAAAGGAAGATGATTGATTTTGGTTTCAAATTTTTGAGATTCAATTTCTGCGCGATGTTGCTTGATATAACGATCCAAGAGACCATCATCTTCTGTCACCCCCGCTTCAATTTCCTTATGTTTTTTGACTGCTTCTTCGATTGTTAAATCTTTCGCCACTTCAAAATCTAAAACTTTCTCCTCATCCAAAGGAAGATGATGACTATTTTTTTCTCCCACGATGTCCTCCTATCCTTGCACTTCTTGCACTTGACGTTTCACTCGTTGGCCAAAAAATTGATAAAGATCCACTTTTAGGGTACCATTATACAGTTTGCGCTTCTTATCCGCTTGCTGTCCAAAACGGGTTTCAAACAACTCATCACTAGTTAGAATAAACTTAGACCATGTTTTGAGTGGTTCAAAAGTCTGCCCCATTTCTCGATACAGGGTAACAATGGCTTCATCATCCAACAAACGTTCTCCGTAAGGTGGATTAGAAATAATGACACCATTAATTTTATCTGTACGCAAGTCTTGCACACGCATTTGCTTGAAAACAATATCCTGCTCAACTCCTGCCGCAAATGCATTCTTCTTCGCAATTTCAATCATACGAGCATCAATATCTGATCCAGCAATATCTAATACCAAATCTGCCTTGATAGAAGCTTGTGCTTCTTTGCGTAATGCAGCCACCAATTGTTCCTCAACCCACGGCCATTCCTCAAATGCAAAACTTCTCTTCAAACCTGGAGCTATATTTTTAGCCAACATAGCTGCCTCAATACAGAAAGTTCCCGATCCGCAAGTAGGGTCAATAAGCGGTTTATCTGGATACCAATTCGATAATTGCAAAATAGCAGCTGCCATATTTTCTTTGATTGGAGCGCCACCTTTTTCCACCCGATAACCACGTTTGAACAAACTAGAACCTGTCGTATCAATCATGACTGTCGCCACATCTTTCAAAATCGACACTTCAATTTTAAACTCTGCCCCCACCTCTTGCAAGGGAACCCCTTCGGGACGAGAGAAGTGTTTCTGCAGTTTCTTAACAACTGCTTTCTTAGAAATAGCCTGCACACTTGGTTCATTATGCAATTTCGATTTGACACATTTGGCCTTGGAAATAGGGAACTTGCAGCCTAGAGGCAAGTAATTTTCCCAGTCCAAGTTAAAAACTCCTTGGAACAACTCTTCAAAAGTCTTTGCTGGAAATTGTCCAACAATGATTTTAATTCTATCTGCTGAACGCAGCCAGATATTGGTCTCGATAATGGATTTTACATCTCCTTGGAATCGAACACGGCCATTTTCCACTTGACATTCATAGCCGAGATTACGAATTTCTCGACCCACAACAGCTTCCAGACCTGCTGCTACCGTTGCAATCAACTCAAATTGTTTTTTCATTTTTTTTCCTCTACAATAAAAGCTAGCAGAGCTAGCTACCTATTTTATGCAATTTTCTGTAAGCCATGTTTTGTTCCGGTGGTACTAGGTTCTACCACCTTCGATAACCATCTGTCTACTGTCTAAACAGTCAGGATTTCTGTTCATTTCCATCCATCCCATGCCCCGACCAAAGTTTGGGTTGCTAGCTTGAGGGGTTTACCGCGTTCCATTTTTTACGTTTCCATAAAAACTTCGTCACTGTGGCACTTTCAGATCTACTCTGGCATATCAAAAGACTTAGCCATTTTAATCGCCGTAACGCCCAAGGGCGTCCCTAGGCTTATTGATTCGCCTAGCACAAACACTACTGGCATCTCAGCCAGTGCTAGCATGGACTTTCCTCATGGTAGAAAACTACCACGCGATTATCCAAAAATTGCACCTTAATTATCTTAGAAGTTGTATCTACAAAGCAAGCCACTTTAAATCAAGGAATATCCTTGACACAAATACAGAATATATTTGTGCACAAGAAAATAACTGCGAATAAAGTGTCAGTTTAGGTGTACAATTTTCTATTCTTGATCCTGAACGATTTGTTTTCCAAATACTTCTTTCTCCAGACGATTCAGACGGCGGAGAATATCAAAGTTTGTCGCTGAAGATGGACGTTCTGTACGCAATACGTCGTTTGATTCTTCAGTAGGAAGAGTTGTTTTGGGAGAATTTGCTGCCTGCGCTTTCAATCGAGCAATTTCACCTTTTAATTCCTTGATAATCGCTTCATAAGCATCGTAGTCTTTCATAATATCATCAAGAAAATCGTTCACTTCATCTTGATCATAGCCACGAAAACCAATTTTAAAATCTTGCTCGAAAATATCTTTTGTCGTAAATTTAATACTTGCCATCTCTCTCTCCCTAATCTAAAACGTCACTACTCCTATTATATTAAAAAAAATAGGGAAAAATCAAGTCAAATCACTCAGAATTTGAAAAATTTTCAGCCTCCTCATTCAATTCTTCAAAGGTAAGCGTTTTTCTATTATATCCTTCTTTCTTTAAGACCATGTGATATAAATATTTCAAATTGGTTTCATTTTCAGAATCGTAAAACAAATAACAACCTGTCGTATTATCCAGTAGAAACTGGTTATAGTCTCTAAATTGCCCTGGGTTTTCATAGCGTGGATAGGCATACTTTACAAAATCAACCTGCTTAAACCGTGCTAACTTTGCTTGGTTAGCCTCATTCCACTGTTCGCCATGATTTTCAAATGGAAATATTGTTGCAATACTCAGTTGATACCCCTCGGCTCGTAAATCTTCTAAGACTTCTAAGGCCCAGTATTCAAAGCCCAATTGACCTGTCAGTATAAACCAACTAACACCCTCTTCTAAAAAACGAATAAAATTCCTACGAATTGCAGATTTAATAATGTGCAGTCGAGGATCTTTTTCTGAAAAAATTCCTAGGTCTGTATGTCTATAACCTGTTACCAAAAGGCTCTTAGTATCCATTTCTTGTACTCTTTTCGCTAATTATGGTATAATATGCTGATATTATTTTATCAAGAAGGAGTTCTATGGTCAATTATCCTCATAAGGTGTCAAAAAAAATCAATAGAACCAGTCCTATTTCATCCCAGCGAGTAAACTTTGCTAATCGCGGAATGTCTTTTGAGGCCGCTATCAACGATAGCAATCAATATTACCTTGCGCACGATATTGCTGTCATTCACAAGAAGCCAACTCCCGTGCAAATTGTAAAAGTTGATTACCCCAAACGGAGCCGTGCTAAGATTGTCGAGGCATACTTTCGACAGGCATCTACCACAGACTACTCTGGTGTTTTTAAAAGACATTATATTGATTTTGAAGCGAAAGAGACACGCCAAAAAGCATCTATGCCCATGAAAAATTTTCATGCGCATCAGATCGAACACATGAAACAGGTTGTAAAACAAGGTGGCATTTGTTTTGTCCTTCTTCACTTTTCAACATTAAAAGAAACCTATCTCTTGCCAGCCACTCATTTGATCGAATTTTATCAAGTAGACATGGGTAGTAAGTCGATGCCTCTAACCTTTATTCGACAATACGGCTTTGAGATTCAAATGGGGCGTTTCCCCAGCATCCCATATCTGGAAATCGTTGAAAAAAATCTATTAGGTGGTGAATCTTTTGAAAACTACAACAATTAAAAAAGCTCTTCTAATCACTGCAAATATTTTACTTGCGGGGGCTATCATTGCCTGCCTGGCCGGAGCCGCATTGGTTGTTTACTACATCCAAAGCGCTCCAGAATTGACAGAAGAATCTTTGACAGCAACTGTGTCAAGTAAAATTTACGATAAGAACGGAAATCTTATTGCAGATTTAGGAGCAGAAAAACGTTCGAGTGCCAAGACTGAAGAAATTCCAACAGACTTGGTAAATGCGATTGTCGCAATCGAAGACCAACGCTTCTTCAATCATAGAGGGGTTGACGTGATTCGTATTGCAGGTTCCCTGATTAATAACTTGAGCGGGGGACGTTTGCAGGGTGGCTCGACACTTGACCAGCAGTTTATCAAGCTGACTTATTTCTCGACATCCGTAGAAGATCAAAATCTAAAACGGAAAATTCAAGAGGCTTGGCTAGCTACTCAATTGGAACGTCGCAATACCAAACAAGAAATTTTGACCTACTACATCAACAAGGTGTATATGTCAAATGGTAATTACGGTATGAAGACTGCTGCTCTTGCTTTTTATGGAAAAGAGTTAAAAGATTTGACTCTTCCTCAATTAGCTCTTTTAGCAGGAATGCCCCAAGCGCCAAACCAATATGATCCTTATACCAATCCAGAAGATGCAAAAGCACGTCGCGATTTGGTATTGGCTGAGATGCTGGAAGAAAAGTACATTGATAATACCCAGTATGAACAAGCTGTTCTAACACCTGTAACAGATGGTTTACAACCACTATCTAATGCAGCTGCTTATCCTGCTTATATGGACAACTATCTGAAACAAGTCGTTGAAGAAGTTGAAGCAAAAACAGATTACAACTTGCTGACAACAGGGATGGATGTCTATACGAATGTCGATCCTGCCGCCCAGCAGCAACTTTGGAATATCTACAATACAGATATGTATGTCAGCTATCCAGATGATTTATTACAGGTAGCTTCAACGGTTGTGGATGTTTCTAATGGTAAAGTCGTTGCGCAATTAGGTGGTCGTAAACAGGAAACAAATGTCTCATTTGGTACCAACCAAGCCGTTGAAACCAACCGCGACTTCGGTTCTACAATGAAGCCAATCACAGACTATGCTCCTGCTTTTGAAAACGGCATTTATACATCTACAGCAGATTTAATCTTAGACGGTCCTTATAACTATCCTGGTACACCAACTCCTGTCAATAACTGGGATAAACAATACTACGGTAATATCTCTGTTAAGACTGCTATTCAGTATTCTCGAAATGTTACAGCCGTTAAAGCATTGGAAGCTACAGGCTTAGAAAATGCCTTGAAATTTTTGAATAGCGTTGGTATCAATTATCCAGATATTCATTACTCTAATGCTATTTCAAGTAATACATCCGATACTAGCAGTAAGTATGGAGCAAGTAGTGAAAAAATGGCTGCTGCCTACGCTGCTTTTGCCAATGGTGGTACTTACTACGCTCCACAGTATGTCAATAAAATTGTCTTTAGTGATGGAACAGTAACAGAATATGCTCCTAAAGGGACCAAAGTCATGTCTGCCGAAACAGCCTACATGATGACCGATATGATGAAGGCTGTTATGTCTTACGGTTATGGATTAAACGCTTCTGTTAGTGGAGTTCCTATGGCCGGTAAAACAGGTACATCAAACTATACCGATAGCGAAACGGATACTATTCTAGCTTCAATTCCAGAAACAAATTATAGCTACATGGTCGTTCCTGATGAAAACTTCGTTGGATATTCTAGTCAGTACGCAATGGCTGTTTGGACCGGATATACCAATCGTATGACTCCTATCCTTGATAACAGCATGCGAATTGCAACAGATGTCTACCACAATATGATGCTCTTTATGCATTCGGACTATACTGCTACCGATTGGGAGATGCCAAGCGGACTCGTACGTTACGGTTCCAACTACTATCTCAGAGGTAGTCGCTCACTCTCCAATGCTTATAATACTTACACTAGCTCTAGTACAAGTTCTTCTAGTTCGACTGAAACTAGTGAAACAACCGAAGCGACGACAACATCAAGCGAAACAGCATCTGGAACTGCAACCGAGACTGCAACTTCTTCAGCTGAAACTGCAACAACAGGAAACAATCCCGCAACGGGACAGACAGATGGTCAATAAGAAAATTCCCAGACTCTTCTGGGTTTTTCTTTTGCTTAAATTATGATAAGATAAGATTATGAAACCTGAAGTATTTTATAAAACCTTGGCAGACCAAGGTATTCAATTAACTGACCAACAAAAACATCAATTTCATCGCTATTTCCAATTATTGGTGGAATGGAATGAAAAAATCAATCTGACAGCTATTACCGAGGAAAGCGAAGTCTATCTGAAGCATTTCTGCGATTCTATCGCTCCAATCCTGCAAGGCCATATTCAGAACGAACCTCTTCGGCTTTTAGATATTGGAGCTGGAGCTGGATTTCCTAGCCTACCTATGAAGATTATCTTTCCGCAACTAGATGTTACCATCATTGATTCTCTTAATAAACGAATTAACTTTTTACATTTGCTTGCCGAAGAACTAGAGCTCGAAGGTGTTCATTTCTATCATGGTCGTGCAGAAGACTTTGCACAAGATAAGAACTTTCGTGCACAATTTGACCTTGTCACAGCACGCGCAGTTGCCCGCATGCAGATTCTTTCTGAATTGACTATCCCTTATTTGAAGCTCAACGGAAAATTAATCGCACTCAAGGCGTCCAGCGCAGAAGATGAATTGACCCAGGCAAAAAACGCACTCAATCTCCTCTTTGCAAAAGTCATCGAAAACCACGACTATACTCTTCCAAATGGCGACCCTCGAACATTGACCATCGTCGAAAAGAAAAAGGAAACTCCAAATAAGTTTCCACGCAAAGCTGGTATGCCAAATAAAAGACCCCTTTAAACATAAGAAAAGCGAGTTTCACTAAGAAACCCGCTCTTTTATTATCCAATTTTTGTAATATTGGTTGCTTGAAGACCACGTTGGCCTTGCTCCACTTCAAATGTCACTTTTTGACCATCTTCCAAAGATTTGAAACCATTAGACTGAATTTCAGAAAAGTGTGCAAATACATCTGGACCGTTTTCTTGAGCAATAAAACCAAATCCCTTTTCTGCATTAAACCATTTAACTGTACCTTGTACCATTTGTGTTACCTCTTTTTATTTATTTGTAAAATTTATCAAGAGGAAAAACAAAAGATGAAACTGATACTTAAACTCTAAACTTATTTACACTCCCTACTGTAACAGTATATTTCCTATATGTCAACGATAAAGGGTTGATCGGCCCAATAAACTCAATAATCATCGCCACGGATTATAGAATCGACCCTGATTAACAAAAAATAGATAGATTGTCACGACTACTAGAGCAAGAATAAATAGCAAGACAGCGTAATCTATTCTCTGTAGAGGCTGTTGGGTATACCATGTTCTTTTTTTATTCTTTCCAAAACGCCGCAATTCCATAGCCGTTGAAATCGTATCAATCCTCTCCAAGGAGCTGAAAATCAGAGGAATGACAAGGGATAGATTCCCTTTTATACGATCCATCAATTTTCCTCTCCTAGACAATTCCAAACCACGCGCTTCTTGAGACATTCGAATCGTATAAAACTCTTCTTGAATATCTGGAATATAGCGCATGGTCAAACTGACTGCGTAAGCAACTTTGTAGGATACCCCAATTTGATTCAAGCTGGAAGCAAACTGGCTAGGATGAGTTGTCATGAGAAAGATAATCGCTAAAGGAACTGTACAAAAATACTTCAAGAGAAGATTTACCAGATAAAATGCTTGCTGACTCGTCAAGGAATAAACTCCCAGACCTGATAGCAAGGGAGTATCTGCTCCGTAAAGTTCCACTCCATACCGTGGTGCAAACAAGTGAACCATCAGGGCATTCATTGCAGCAAAAATGATCGTCAGTATTAAAACAAGAGAGATTTCTTTATAACGAATCCCTGACATTTTGAACAAGGCTAGAGAAAATACTGCGATAAAAAGAATCAAGCGGGTATCATAAGTAATCATAGCAAGAATGGAAACTATGAGAAAAAAGAGTAATTTACTGACAGCCGATAAACTATGAATAAAGCCAGTTCCTGGATGGTAACCAATTAGTTTTTGTTGACTCATCTTCCTCTCCTTTCTTCCTGCATATAAAACGTCGTTAATTCTAAGGGATTAACTCCCAACCTCTCCGCCAAGTGAAAAATTGATGTTTCTTTTAAATTGGCTCGCTCAATCACCGTATCATCAGATAAAATTTCTGCTGGACTGGCATCTTCAATAATCTGCCCATCCACCACAACAACAGCTCTATCTGAATAATCTAGCATGAGTTGCATGTCATGGGTAATCATGACAATGGTGTGCCCTTGAGCATTTAATTGGTCCAAAAACTCCATCATTTCCCGATAATGTCGTTGATCTTGTCCTGCTGTTGGCTCATCTAGCAAAATAATTTCTGGATTGAGAACCAAGATAGATGCTATCGTTACCCGTTTTTTCTGCCCATACGAAAGTGCCGAAATCGGCCAATTACGAAACGGATACAGGCCACATACTTTCAAAATATGGTGAACTCGGTGTTTGATTTCTTCTTCTGTCACCCCTCGCATGCGCAAACCAAGAGCAACCTCATCAAAGATCATCGTTTGGCTAATCATTTGGTTGGGATTCTGAAGAACATAACCAATCCGTTCTGCTCGCTCTTTAACAGAATCTTCTTTGATTGACTGCCCCTTCCAGAGAATCTCACCCTCACCCTGAATAAAACCACAAAGCACCTTGGCTAAAGTAGATTTCCCAGCACCATTTTTTCCAACAATAGCTAGACGTTCCCCCTTATGAATCGTCAGTTGAATGTCTGTAAGAACTTGTTTGTTAGGATAGGAAAAATGAAGATGCTTGACTTCTAACAAAGCCTCTTTCTCTCCATTTTCAAAGTGTAGAGTCGGTAGGGATGCTATATTCAAAGCCTCAATATCAATTTCCCAAACTGAGGAGAGGTGTTCTGACTGCGCAATCGGATACCCTAAGGCGCGAAGAGTCGATAGATATAAGGGTTCACGGATGCCGTTTTCCTGTAACAATGAGGTACGCAATAAATCATCAGGTCCTCCATTGAACAAAATCCGACCATCATTAATCAATACAACTCGGTCCACCTGACGATACAGTACGTCCTCTAAACGGTGTTCGATAATAATGGTTGTGGTCCCTTCTTGCTTGTGCAGACGGTCAATCAAATCAATCGTATCTTGGCCCGATTTGGGATCTAAATTAGCAAGTGGCTCATCAAACAACAAAATAGGACTCTCATCAATAAGAACTCCGCCCAAACTGACACGTTGCTTTTGACCTCCAGATAAATCTTGTGGTCGATGTGCCAGCAAATCGGTCAAAGACAGTCTTTCTGCCCAATCCCCTACTTTTTGCTTCATCACCCCCTGGCTTTCCATGTCGTTTTCCAAGGCGAAAGCTAGGTCCTCGGCAACTGATAAGCCTATGAATTGACCATCTGTGTCTTGAAGAACCGTTGATACGAGCAAGGACTTATCATAAACCGAAAGATTAAAAGCTTCCTGACCATCCAATAGTAAACTTCCACTATGTTCTCCCTTGTAAATATTGGGAATAATACCATTAAGACATTGTCCAATCGTCGACTTTCCTGAACCAGATGGGCCAATAATCAGAACTTTCTCTCCCTGATAAATCGTTAACTGAATGTCTTTTAAAGTGGGTTCCTGTTGCGCTTGGTATCTAAATGTAAAATCTTTAAACTCAATGATTTTTTTCATAGGACTATTATAGCGTAAATTGACTCTGAAAAAAAGGAAGAATCATCAGTTTCTCCCTTTTCAAATTCCTTCATCCATGATTCTAGAGCAGATGAATTCTACCTTCTTACCTCACAATCACATTAAAATGATGCCCATCAAGGTCCGTAAAACTTGCTCCATAAAAGCCGTGGCATCTGTCGAGCGATCTGCAATTGGTCCACCATTTGCTTCAACACGCTCGATAAGTCTATCCACTTCTTCCCTACTCGCCACATTAAGCGAAATCAAGACTTCATCTCCTTCTCTTTTCTAATTGATAGGCTTCGTATAGAATGGACTGAAAAAATATAAAGAATTCTGATTGCACAAAAAAATTGCACTGATTTTTCAATGCAATTTTGGTATTACTAAGCATTTGCTGGAGTCAGAGTTTCCCCAATCGCTTCCAAGCGTTCTGCCCATTCTTGACGAGTCAAGCCGTTTTCAGAAATGTAACGGTTGCGCTCATGAACACGGCATTCAGCTGAACAGCCACGAACATACTTGTGCTCATTCTCTTCTGATGTCAAAATACGACGGTTACAGAATGGATTGCCACAGTTGACATAGCGCTCACATGGTGTGCCATCGAACCAGTCCTTACCAACGACAACTGGGTTAACATGGTTAACATCGACCGCGATACGCTCGTCAAAGACGTACATCTTACCATCCCACAATTCGCCACGAACTTCTGGGTCTTTACCATAGGTTGCGATACCACCGTGGAGCTGGCCGACATCCTTGTAGCCTTCACGAACCATCCAGCCTGAGAATTTCTCACAGCGAACACCACCAGTACAGTAAACAACTACGCGCTTGTCCATGAATTTCTCTTTGTTATCACGGACCCATTGTGGCAATTCACGGAAGTTGCGGATGTCTGGACGGATAGCACCACGGAAATGCCCAAGGTCGTACTCGTAGTCATTACGTGTATCCAAAACAACTGTATCTTCGTCCAAGAGAGCTTCTTTGAACTCTTTTGGTGACAAGTAGGCACCTGTTGTTACAAGTGGGTCAATATCGTTGTCAAAGTCATTGTCTTCCAAACCAAGGTGAACAATTTCTTTTTTATAACGAACAAACATTTTCTTGAAAGCTTGCTCATTTTCTTCATCAATCTTAAACCACAAATCGCTGAACAATGGGTTTGCATGAACGTAGTCCATGTACTTTTGAGTTGTTTCATAGTCACCAGAAACAGTACCGTTGATTCCCTCATCAGCAATCAAAATACGTCCTTTGAGTCCGATAGACTTACAGAAAGCTAGATGCTCAGCGGCATAGTCTTCCGCATTTTCAATTGGGACATATTTATAATAAAGTAATACACGAATATCTTTTGACATGATTTCTCCTTCTCAATCTTTGCAATAGATGATAAAACTCTGTCATTTCTAATAAATGATACCTTACGATTATATCGTTTAGCCCCTCAAAAGACAAAAATCTGAACTGAAAATTTAGAACCTCTATTCGCAGCTTCAGTGCTTATATGTAAAAAATACGGTAACATGGATGACATGCTACCGCATTTATTGAAGGTTCGCTATAACTTCTTAGTCGTCTAATTCTGTTTTCAGCTGTCGGAGTTTTTCCAAGGTATCATGTCCGATAAGTTGGTCCACTTTTCGCTTATGGCGTCTAGCAATATTTTCCTTCCATTTATCTTCAATAGGATTATGTGGCTTCTCGATTTTCCTTTGCTCTTTGATTGCTCTTGCCTCCTGCCACTCCACTCCTTTAATAACTTCTTCCCAATAGCTGGCAATGGCAGAGCAGAGATAGAGTTGGACCTTCTTCAACCAGTGTCCAAAAAAAGTTTGCGGAGCACTTTCCTCCACTAGCCGATAGGTCCTTTGGATTTCAATAAGTTGACTTTGATATTTTTCCCACTGGAGCATAGCTTTACTCGGCTTTTTTCGATAAAGTTGACGCTGTTTGATTAGAGCTATATACGGTGCAACAAAACGACTCGTCCGTATCTTGATAAAATTTCTGGAGGGGCGAATGGCCACCAGCATGCCTGAGGCCAATAGGCGTTCAACCTCCCTTGCCTGATGATCTGGAAAACGGTAATGGACTTGCCACCCCTCTTCTTCAACCACTAAGCGAATCTGCATCCTACCATTTTGCCAACTCGCCTCCACCTCTTGCTTTTCATCCCATAACTTTTGAAAAAAGAGAAGAAGGTAGTAGCCTTGTTTACTAAGTTCATACCAACTGTTCGTGTGGTAAAGGTAGGTCCGAATCGCTCCCTTCATATAAAATTCGCCATGGAAATCATAAAAAGTTGGCTGTTTATATGTAGATTGTGATGAGTGGTTACTAACTCGGAAAACCTTATAATAATAACTATTCCAAAGAATGCATCCATAAATTGATTTCGTCGTTTTCGATTGATAAAGACTTAAAACTTCCTCGTCAGGATTGAGTATAGAATGAATAATCGGTCCCAACTTTTCTTCTGTCCAGACCATACTTCTCCCCTTGAACACATGTTTTCGTTTGTTTTATATTATTATATCATATATGTATTTTTTTGTATTGAAAAACCCTAGAATTTTTTCTAGGGAAAATAAAAACTTAATCTTTAGACAAGCTACCTGTCTTCGTTTGAGATTTTGCGTAAACAGCCAAAAGGAGTGTCCCTGCAATAGCAACTGTAATACTGTTTGTAATACCTGCTACAAGTCCCTGTGCAAAGACCTTATTCGCCGCCTCACTGTAGATAAGAATATCTAAAACTGGGGCAATGACTCCCCAAGCAAGCACATTCGCCGCAATCTGAACAAGGTTAAAGAAAAGAATATCTTTCCCTTCAAAAATCCCTTCTTGAATACGCAGACGTTTTTTGGTAAGACCAACAACCAAACCAAAGACCCCTGATGCCAAAATCCATGACCACCATGGACCGTAAGTCAACGAATCCTTAAGCGTGTGACCAATGAAACCGACCAAGAAGCCAACCACAGGACCAAATACAACTGCCAATAGCGATTGAACAGCGTATTGAAGCTGGATAGAAGTATTTGGGACAAAGGTTGGGATATTGATTAAATGACCAATAACCACAAAGAGGGCTGCGCCGATACCAGTAGCAACGACTGTTTTGATTGAATTATTTTTCATAACTATCTCCTAAAATTTCTTTAATTACTAATACGTTTGATTTCAATATGCCAGTTTTGACCTACACCGACATTGTAAGCCTTGGCAAATGAGCCCTGATTAATCGCAACACCTACACGATAGAGGGAATTGATATAAATCAATGGATGTCCGATACGTACATCCGCAAAGGACTTGCCATAGGTTACTTGGTTTTGATACACAAGCATGTCGTTATTGTATATGGTCACTTCAAAGCGATCTTCAAACTGCGGTTGCAAGGTGTAAAATTCTTCCCTCGTAATCGAGGTCCAAAGCGAGCCGAATCGAACATCTAGAATATCAATTGCACCTTTTACATAATCTGAACCAACTTCCGTTGGGACTGTTGGAATTTCCACAATCTTATCCACGCTTAATTCTGGACCAACTTCTTCAAAGCTAATGTGTCCAGAAGCCAATTTAGCTCCCGTATAGGCATAAACATCTCGACCATGGAAGGTGTACGAATGTTCTGTATTGGCACGGCGATTGGCCACCTCTGAAATTTCTCGAACCGCCTTTATCCCCACATATTTTTTGATGAAGGATAGCGTCCCATTATCTGGCGTTACAATATAGTGATTTTGTTCGGTCAAAGCCACTACACTCTTACGTTTTGAACCAACTCCTGGGTCAACAACCGAAACAAATGTTGTCCCCTCCGGCCAGTATTCGACCGTTTGAAAGAGGCGATATGAACCCTCAAAGATATTGTACGGAGTAATATCATGAGTTAGATGGTGAACAACTAAATCTCTCGATTCTTGGAGAGCAACACCAATCATCGCTGAAACTGCACCATCAACTAAACCAAAATCTGATTGTAAAACAAGTAAATTATTTGACATACATTCTCCTAATCTTATTACCGTTCTATGATAACAGAAAACCCGTGACCATTCAAATAGATATTTCCAAAGCCTGGCTATAGTTTTTCCTTATACCTCATCTGTCAAGCACTCTACTATCAGCCACCGAAAACTCCGCAAATTTTCCCATCGTACCTTCTTCGAACTTAAGATAAAATCCTCCACTCTCTAGTTCCAACCAACTATCGTCTTTGAGCAATTGAATACAAAGAAAACTGCCTAGCAGCAGTTCCAATCTCCAACCTTTTAGGACATCCTACGTGCAATGAGAATCGTCTGCCGACGATTTCTATTTCCAACCTTCTAATAAAAATGACTGTCCCCCGGACAGTCATTTTTATTAGAAGCCATCTACATTCGTGTAGATTTTTTGGACGTCTTCGTCGTCTTCGAGGGCGTCGTAGAGTTTTTCAAATGTTGCGAGGTCATCGCCTTCAAGTGATACTTCTGATTGCGGGATCATTTCAAGTTCAGTGACGTTGAACTCTTGGATTCCTGATTCTTTAAGTGCCACGATTGCCTTGTGCAAATCAGTTGGGGCTGTGTAGACAGTGATTGTACCGTCTTCTGCTTCTACATCATCGACTTCGACATCTGCTTCAAGGAGCAATTCGAAGATGTCATCCGCATCATCACCTGCAAATACAACCACACCTTTTTTATCAAACATGAATGATACTGAACCAGATGCACCCATGTTTCCACCGTTTTTACCAAAGGCAGAGCGAACATTGGCTGCGGTACGGTTTACGTTTGATGTCAAGGTATCAACGATAATCATAGAACCATTTGGTCCAAAGCCTTCGTAACGACCTTCCACGAAGGTTTCGTCCGTGTTTCCTTTTGCCTTGTCAATGGCTTTATCAATGATGTGTTTTGGAACCTGCGCTTGCTTAGCACGGTCGATAACGAATTTCAGCGCTGAGTTTGTTTCTGGATCTGGGTCACCCTTTTTCGCTGCTACATAGATTTCAACACCAAATTTGGCGTAAACTTTTGAGTTAGCACCGTCTTTTGCGGTTTTCTTGGCTACAATATTGGCCCATTTACGTCCCATGGGGAACCTCCTACATTTTATAAAATCGCTTTATTATACCATAAATGGAAAGGATTGAGAAGATTTTTAAAGGCAAAAGACAAGCTCTGATGAACTTGTCTTTTACTTTTTACAACTCAACTGTCGCAACTTGGCTATCTTGACTGACCTGTCCAAGATTTTCAAGGCTGACAGATTTGATTTCTGCTGTGTTTGTGAAGGCAACGACGATGGTTGTTTCACGTCCTGCTGAGCGAATAGCTTCAAGGTCTGCAACAAGGAGCAAGTCACCTGCTTCAACGCGTTGGCCATCTGTTACCTTAGCTGAGAATGGAGCACCGTTTAGCGCAACCGTATCTAGGCCGACGTGCACCAAGACTTCTACACCCTTGTCAGACAAAATACCGACAGCGTGTTTGGTTGGGAAGACACTAGTTACAATACCTGAAACTGGTGCGTAGACATTGCCGGAGCTAGGTTCAACTGCATAACCGTCGCCCATCATTTTTTGTGAGAAGACTGGGTCTTTTACTTCTGTGATGACAATGGCTTGCCCTTCAGTAACAGAGTAAACTGTCTCCGTCACACCTTTGAACTGAGTCTCAGGAGCAACTTCTTCTGTCGCAACAATTTCCGTACGAGGAATAGCAACGCCTGATTCTAGCAAGTCTTGAATGTCTGATTTGAGAACATCTGCTTTTGGGCCATAGACTGCTTGAACACCTGAGTCTTTGATAATCAAGCCCATAGCACCAGCCTGTTTCCAAGCATTTTCATCTCCAACCTGTGCCACATCTTTAACACTAACGCGAAGGCGAGTCATACAAGCATCCACATCTGCGATATTATCACGACCACCAAGCAAGTTGATGATTTGAACTACTTGTGAATTGGCATCCGCAGTATCTACGTTTGAGTTTGAAACCACATCCGTTGTTTCTGTATCATAGTTGCCATTGCGTCCAGCTGTTGCTAGGTTGAATTTCTTAATCATAAAGTTGGCAATGAAGGACATACCAACCGCAAAGAGGGCTGTTACCCAGATAAAGTTAATAACATCCATGCCGATACCAGCTTTAATCGCCATCGGTGTACGTGTAAGGAATTCGATATTACCAAATGAGTGCATACGCAAGTTGACAACGTCAGCCATGGCAAAAGCCGCACCTTGTACAAAAGCATAAACGACATAGAGTGGCATTGCTGCAAACATGAACATAAACTCAATTGGTTCTGTTACACCTGTCAAGAAGACGGCAAGTGCTGAAGAAATAAACATACCTTTGTACTTATGTTTTTTATCTTCATCCACATTGCGGTACATAGCGTAAGTCAATCCCATCAAAATCCCTGATGAACCAATCATTTGACCAACTTTGAAACGGGCTGGAGTAATGTTTGCAAGAAGGTCATTGTACTGAGCCATATCACCAGTGTCTTTGAGGTTGATCAAGTCTGTAATCCAAGCCAACCAGAGTGGATCTTGTCCAAATACTTGTGTACCTGCTTGTGCACCTGTCAAGATCTCATAGGTACCACCAAGTGAAGTATAGTTCATTGGAATGGTCAACATGTGGTGCAAACCAAATGGAAGAAGCAAACGTTCCAAGGTACCATAAACAAAAGGTGCAAGAATTGGTGCTGTATCCTGTGAGCTTGCAATCCATTTACCAAAGCTGTTGATTCCTGTTTGAACAACCGGCCAAAAGATAGCTAATCCTAGCGCTACAAGAACTGAGCGATAGATAACCACAAATGGTACGAAGCGTTTACCGTTAAAGAAGGTCAAAACATCAGGTAATTTGCGGTAATTGTAGTATTTGTTATAGGTTGTTGCCCCTACAAAACCAGCGATGATACCAACGAAGACACCCATGTTCAAAGCAGGTTGACCCAAGATATTGACGAAGTAGCCTGAAACTGGAATCTCTGTTCCAAAAACAGTGGTTACGGTTGCCGCTGCATCTGCAAGCATGTCAGTCGTCACACCAAAGAAGTGACCTGTAATCAAGTTAATCAAGATAAAAGCAAGACCTGCCGAGAAAGCACCGCCAGCTTTTTCCTTAGCCCAGCTACCACCGATAGCCAAGGCAAAGAGCAAGTGAAGGTTTCCAATAATCCCCCAACCGATTTGGGCGATAATATTCCCAATACGAATCAAGAGTTCTGATTCTGGGCTGATTAACGGAATAGAGTTTCCGATAGAAACCATAAGACCTGCTGCAGGCATAACTGCAATCACGACCATTAAACACTTACCGAATTTTTGCCAAAATTCGAAACTAAGAAATTTTTTCATTTTTTCTCCTTTATTTTTTGGCTCTGTGCCATTTTATACATTAATTTCAACTTCCACACCAAAATGGTCTGAAATAATCGGACGATTCTCTCCATTGAAAATCACTAAGCTGGATAAAACTTCCTTTTTCTGATTTAAGAAAATGTAATCCAATCGTTTTTCCTGACTGTGACCAGCCCAGCCATCGATAGCCTTTTCAACCGTAATCCCCTGGTCTTTTTCCATCGCTAGATTGTATGAATCATAAAGTCCAAGCTCTGTAATCGCTTCATATGCCTCTCGATCTGAGAAGGCATCGGTATTAAAATCTCCCATGAGAATCTTAAAACGTCTATTGCCAGTCCGTTCCACAATCGTACGAATGTTATCAAGCTGGTCTTCCTCTTCACTCCCCGGAAGATTGATGTGACAAGAATACAGGTCAATCAACTGGTCTTGATAGAAGACCGTCAAGCCCATAATTTTTCGTGATAGGATGGAATCAACAGATTTATTCTGACTACAATAAAATGGATCCACTTCATAAACTGGCAACTTGGTAAGAAAGGCAATCCCTTCTTCGTACTTATCGTAGCCGATATGTGAGTTGCTCCAATAATATGAATAGTCAAATTGTCCCAAGGCTCTTAATTTTTCTAATAAAATCAAGCCATAATTATCCGCCTTCAAGTCTTTCGTTACCAAATCAGCAGTTATGAGCTGATTGACTTCTTGAAGAGCGATGACATCATAAGCCTTGTCAGCTATTGTTTGGGCTAAAACATCTAGTTTTTCATCCTGCCTTTCTTCTAACCAGGCATGGACATTAATTGTTAGTAATTTCATTGCTCCCCCTCTCTCTGAAAATGCGTAACCGTTTTCTTTTTATAGATATAGTATAACGTAAACGTTTGCATTAGTCAATAACTTTTCCGTAATATTTTAAACTTTTACGTAAAAGTTGTGTGTTCTACTAAATAAAATAGATGTATTGCCCCTTTCTGGCTCTTTTATGATACACTAATGGGTAGAAAGACAGGAAACTATGAGTAAGTATAAAAAAGTTTATCAAGATATTAAGAAAAAAATCGAAGAGCAGGTTTGGTCAACTGGACAGGCCCTACCGACAGAAAATGAATTAATGGAAGTGTATTCCTACTCCAAGGACACCATTCGCAAAGCACTATCTCTTCTTGAAATGGATGGTTATATTCAAAAGAAACAGGGGAAATCTTCTATTATTATCGAACATGGTCTAATGAAGGACCAGTATCTTTCTGAAATTAAAACAGCGGGCGAATTGAACAAAAGATCACAGCACCAAATTCAGACCCAGCTTACTTCGCTTTATATTATTCAAGGTCAAGAAGATTTAATGTCAACTTTCGAAGTTGATGATAAGGTAGATTTCTATCGAGTGAGTCGGGTACGGACAATTGATGGTGAGCGGTTGGAATATGACATTTCCTATTTCGACCGTAGGGTCGTCCCTTATCTCAGCAAAGAAATTGCCGAAAGCTCTATTTACCGCTACTTAGAAGAAGAACTCCATTTAACAATTTCTCATTCCAGACGTGAAATCTCCTTCCGTTTTGCAAACGAAGAAGAAAAACAATTGATGGACTTAGGAGACTATGACATGGTCGTCGTGGTCACTAGTATCACCTATCTTTCAAATGGTCAAGCTTTCCAGTATGGAACCATTAGCTACCGTCCAGACAAAGTTAGCTTTGTTTCTATGGCGAAACGGTAAAAGGAAACTTTCGATTTTTTCGACCAAGTATACAAAACTTCTAGAATTTTATAGTTATAAAAAGAATGTCTCCGCTTTTTTGCAGAGACATTCTTTGCATTTATATACTAAGGAGAGCACCAATAATGGTAAAAACTGATAGTTTTTTATTCTTCAACATATAGGAAGAATTGATCTGATAAGTTTTGGAGTGGTTCAATCAACTTTCCTACTAATTGTTGGAATTCAATTAGTTACTGTGCCAGATGTCTTGGTTGTACTGTTCAATAGTACGGTCTGAAGAGAAGAATCCAGCTTTAGCAATGTTATGAACAACTTTCTTGTTCCATGAATCTTGATCTTCGTAATCTGCAAAGACTTGTTCTTTTACTTCGATGTATTCAGCTAAGTCAATCAAGGTCATGAACCAGTCTTTAGAGATCAATTCATGGTGCAGACGGCCAAGGCGTTCTTCGTTACCAAGTGCTTTTACCTCATCGCTAACGATAAAGTCAACCGCACGTTTGATGTTGGCATCACCATTGTAGTAGTCCGCAGATACGTAACCAGCCTTGTCGTACAAGTCGATAATGGTATCTGAATCTTTACCAAATGTATAGATGTTGTCCATGCCAGCCAACTCTGCAATCTCAACGTTGGCACCGTCCATAGTACCAAGTGTCAAAGCACCGTTGAGCATGAATTTCATGTTACCAGTACCTGACGCTTCTTTAGAAGCCAATGAGATTTGCTCAGAAATATCTGTTGCAGGGATGAGTTTTTCAGCAACGGTTACATTGTAGTTTTCTACCAAGTGAACATTGAGGTATTTATTTACTTCTGGGTCATTGTTGATCAACTCAGACAAGCAAAGAATCAAGTGAATGATATCTTGTGCAATGATGTAGGCGGGTGCCGCTTTACCACCGAAGATAACAGTGATTTTACGTTTCGGAAGGTTTCCATTCTTGATTTCAAGGTATTTATGGATAACATACAAGGCATTCATTTGTTGGCGTTTGTACTCGTGGAAACGTTTGATTTGTGTATCAATAATAGAATTTTCATCCAGCTCGATACCTTTGTTGTCTTTAAGGTAACGTTTGAGAGCCAACTTATTGTTGAACTTGATTTCAGCCAACTTAGCATGAACTTCCTTGTCATCAGCAAAGGCAAGCAATTTTTCAAGTTTAGTAGCATCTGTCAAGTATTCATCGCCAATCAATTCTTTGATGTAGTCAGCGAGGTCTTGGTTGGCAAATTCCAACCAACGGCGGAAAGTGATACCGTTTGTTTTATTGTTGAATTTTTCTGGGTAAAGCTCGTAGAAAGCTTTCAATTCAGAGTTTTTGAGGATTTCTGTGTGAAGCGCAGCTACACCGTTCACTGAGTTAGAGAAGTGGATATCCATGTGAGCCATGTGTACACGACCTGATTCATCAATGATTTGGACTGCTGGGTCTTTAATTTCTGCACGAATAAGGGCATCCAATTCTTTGATAATATCAACCAAGTGCGGCACCACTTCTTCAAGGAATTCAAGTGGCCATTTTTCAAGCGCTTCCGCCAAGATAGTGTGGTTTGTGTAACCAGTCATATTCTTAACAATGGCAACTGCTTCCGCAAATTCAATACCATGTTTTTCAGTTAAAAGACGGATCAACTCAGGAATCACCATTGATGGGTGAGTATCGTTGATTTGCACATAAGCGTAGTCAGCCAAGTCATGCAAGTTTGAACCGCGCTCAATTGCTTCATCAATCAAAAGTTGAGCAGCATTTGATACCATGAAGTATTGTTGGTAGATACGGAGCAATTCACCATTCTTATCAGAATCATCTGGGTACAAGAAGAGTGTCAAGTTTTCTTTAATATCAGTCTTGTCAAATGAAATACCGTCTGTAATCAAGTCATAGTTTACTGACTCAATGTCAAACAAATTGAGGTAGTTCTTAGTCTCTTTTTTATAGCCAAGAATATCAAGACGATCCAATTTTGATTTCAAAGTGAAGTTTTTGAATGGAACATCATAGCTGATAGTTGTTGGAATCAACCAAGAATCATTTTCAATCCATAAGTTTGGCTCTGCTTCTTGCTCATTTTTCTTAAATACTTGGCGGAAAAGACCACAGTGGTAGTTCAGACCAACACCTTCACCGTTGATAGCAAGTGTTGACATAGAATCAACGAAACATGAAGCCAGACGTCCCAAACCACCGTTACCAAGTGATGGTTCTGGTTCAACGTCTTCAACTTGAGCCAATGATTTACCAGCTGCTGCCAATTCTGCTTGAACGTCTTTGTAAACACCCAAGTTGATCAAGTTGTTTGACAAGAGTTTACCGATAAGGAACTCAGCTGAGATATAGTAAACTTTACGTTTTCCTGTGTTTTTTGGTTTTGTAGCTGCAGCTTCTTTTACGTAGTTTAACAATTGAAGATAGATTTCTTCATTTGTCAAATCAGCTAATTTTTTCGAAGTGTTTGTTTCTGCAAATGTTGTAAATTTAGTCATGGTTTTCATTTCCTCGTTGGTATAGTAATGTCATTTTTGTCAAGAAGTCTTTGCGTTCTTGGGTCAAGTCTTCAGCTTTCATGCGCCATTCCCAGTTTCCACCGATAGTTGACGGCATATTCATTCGACTTTCTTCACCCAAATCTAGGACGTCTTGCATGGTTGCAATAGCTGTATCACTCACTGTTGCAAACAGCATACGGAGCATAGCTTGGCTAACTTTTTCAATCGGCTTACGGTTGCTGTAGGCGTCCACGTATTCTTGTTGTTCTGGATCAAGATTGTTGTACCAGCCGTTGACAACCTCATTATCGTGAGTTCCAGTGTAGGCAACTGAATTTGGAATGCAACGGTGTGGAGCATCAATGCTCTTACCTGTTACATCAAAGAAACCAAATTCTAAGATTTTCATGCCTGGATAGCCACAATCTGCAAGCAATTTGCGAGCTTTAGCGTCAATGTTTCCAAGGTCTTCTGCAATGATTGGAAGGTCTCCAAGTGTTTCTTTGACAGCCTTGAAGAGATTGTAGCCAGGACCTGGTTCCCAAGTTCCAACTTTTGCCACCTCTGCCTTACCATCAACTTGCCAAAAGTCTGAGAAACCTTTGAAATGGTCAATCCGAAGGACATCATAAAGTTTGAAACTTTCATGGATACGATAAATCCACCAGTTATAGCCTGTTTTTTCATGTTCTGGCCAATCGTAAATAGGATTTCCCCATAATTGACCATCTGCCGAGAAGTTATCAGCTGGTACACCTGCTACATAAAGCGGCTTGCGTTCACTGTCTAATTTGAATAGTTGGGGTTTTGTCCACACTTCAACGCTATCAGCAGAAACATAGATTGGCATGTCTCCGATGATTTTGATGTGGTGTTTGTTGGCATATTCTTTCAATTGTTTCCATTGGCTGAAGAAGAAATACTGGGTGACTTTGTAGTAGTCGATTTGATTTGCCAATTCTAAGCGGTATTTATCAAGTGCTTCCTCGTTGCGAGCTACAACTTTTTTATCATCCCATTCTTGGAGAGCTTTATTACCAAAGTATTCCTTGATAGCCATGAACTCCGCATAATCTGTCAACCAAGATGAGTTAGCCTTTTCAAACTCTAGAAAAGCAGCTTTCTTCTTATCATCTTGTAAAAATGCTTGAACTGCCTTCTCCAAAATTGGTCGGCGAACTTGATAGATAAGAGCATAGTCTACTTTTTCAGGATTATCTCCAAAATTTACATCTTGGAAATCTTCTGTTGCCAATAAGCCATCTTCAACCAAGAGGTCAAAGTCTATCAAGTGTGTATTTCCTGCAATAGCAGAGAAAGACTGGTAAGGAGAATCTCCATAGCTTGTAGTTGTTAGTGGTAAAATCTGCCAGTAGGTTTGCTTGGTTTCCACCAAGAAATCTACAAAATCATAGGCAGACTGTCCAAAAGTACCAATACCAAACTTACCTGGAAGTGAGGTAATATGCATCAAAATTCCACTGGTACGATTTGTCATAAAAACGTTTTCCTTTCTGTCGGTTACGAATATAGTTTAACGCAAACGTTTGCACTTGTCAAGGATTTTATGAAAAAAGTTTTAATGTGCTCTAGAAACCCTATTTTATAGCATTTGTTAGCGAATAACAAAAAAGAAAAAATCAGATATTTCTATCTGATTTTTCGAATTCTTCACTATTTTTAAGCAAAGCTTTGCTCTTTTATTTGGATGCTTCCATCAACCACATCCGCTTCCAGATATTTGACATCAACATGATCCAAATAGTAATCTGTTACCTTGTCTCGAATCTGATTTTCAATGACACGGCGCAGAGGACGAGCTCCCATGGCCTGGTCATAACCTTCTTCCATCAAGAACTCTTTGGCAGCCTCGGTCACTTCTAACTGAATACCTTTTTTAGCCAGGGTCTTATTGACCTGGGCCAACATCAAATCTACGATAGCCTTGAGGTCTTCTTTGCCCAAGTGTTTGAATTCGATAACTGCGTTGAAACGGTTGAGGAACTCCGGACGGAAGAATGGTGCGATGCGGTCCATGATGTCTTGATTTTCTTCACCTTCTGCCATTCCATAACCAAAACCAGCATTTGAAGTCGCGATGACAAGGGTATTTTTAAAGTTAACTTGGTTGCCCTGTCCATCAGTCAAATGCCCATCATCTAGCACTTGCAAAAGGAGGGTAATCACTTGTGAATCTGCTTTTTCAATCTCATCCAAGAGGACAATGGAGTAAGGATTGCGGCGGACACGCTCGGTAAGAGTATGGGAATTGTCATCATATCCAACATAACCAGCTGTGGTACCGATTAATTTGGAAACGGCTGTCCGATCGCTGTATTCAGACATATCCAAACGAATAATGGCATCCTTGTTACCAAACAAGTCAAGCGCTAACTGTTTTGCCAACTCTGTCTTACCCACACCTGTCGGACCGACAAAGAGGAAGGAGCCAATCGGGCGGTTTCCGTCATCAAAACCTGCACGATTCCGACGAATGGCACGAGATACAGCTTCCACCGCATCGTCTTGACCGATAACGTTAGCTGCCAGACGATTTTTCAATTCCTTGAGTCGTTCAATATCAGAAGCTCCCATTTGAGAAACTGGAATCCCTGTCATTCGCTCAACTGCCTGAGCTACATCATTAACAGTCGCTACCACTTTCTGTTGCTCCGTATGATTATCAATCTGTTTTTGGAGCTTATCAATACGGACCTTTTCATTCAAGGCTTTTTCATAATCCTCTTTCTCAGCCGCTTCCAACTGCAACTGTTTTGCCTCAGCCATTTCTGCTTCTAAGGTCTGAATATCTGTCACAGGATGTTGTGCAGCCAAGTGAGCAGCGGTCACATCGACCAGGTCAATGGCCTTATCAGGCAAGCTACGTTGTGGAATATATTGCACGGAATAATCAACCGCAGCTCTCAAGACCTCATCTGGCAATTCAATATTGTGGTGGGCTTCATAAAGCGACTTGATACCTTTCAAAATCTGGTAGGTATCTTCTGCGGACGGAGCATTGACCTTGACTTCGTTGAAACGACGAGCCAGAGCAGCATTCTTGTGAATAGTATTGCGGTATTCGTCCTGTGTAGTCGCACCAATAACGGTCAACTCCCCACGGGAAAGAGCTGGTTTGAGAATATCTGCTAAGCCCTTGGAACCTGAGTCTCCACCAGTGCTGCCAGCTCCCAAAATCTGATGAATTTCATCAAAGAAGAGAATGATATTTCCAGCTTTTTTGACTTCATCCACAAGATTCTGCACATTTTCCTCAAAAGCTCCACGGTACTGAGTCCCAGCTTCCAAGCCTGAAATATCGATGGAGATAATTTCCTTATTCTTAATGGCTGCTGGCACATCTCCGTTGACAATGGCTTGAGCCAAACCTTCTACTACCGCAGTTTTACCAACACCCGCATCACCGACCAGAACAGGATTATTCTTAGTCCGACGTGCCAAAATTTCAGATGTTTCTTGGATTTCCTTGTTACGTCCGATGACTGGATCCAGCTTGCCGTCGCGGGCATCTTGGGTCAGGTTGCGACCCAGTTTTGCCAGAATTCCGTCTGACTTTATCTGACCTTTGGTCTGTGCTTGAGCCACTTCCTCTGTCTGTGGCAGGCGACCTGTCTGACGGTAAATGGCAAATTCCTCCGGTGTCACTTCACGCCCATTGATAGAATAACGGCGACGTTCTGTACTGTAGCCTCCCATATTGCCCATGAGTTGATTGAAAATATCGTCCATATTGTTAAAATTATTGAAATTGTTGTTCATAGTTTTTACCTCTTTTATAATTCACTTGTTTTTGACTTTTACTGACCTTTGTTTTAAAAAAATAGCTAATAGGGTATAATCCTGTCTTTCATATAACCTCCTTAGAAGTTTGTCTTTTACTGACCAATAGGCCCAAGAGTAAGTCAAACCCTTCTCGTTTGACCTAAACTGACCTTTTGTTCAAAGAATTCGTAAGGTCCTTTACCTTACGAATCTTATTCTACACCATTAGTCAGTAAAAGTCAATAGTTTTGTTTGACCTTTTTTGACTTTTTATAGTCGAATGAATTAGCTTTCAGACAAGGAAATGAGGCGCAGGCTATACTAAAGTATGGCATGGCGAAAGTGACGATGTATCAAAGTTAATTCAAATGACTAAAAAAAATCTACCTGACGGTAGATTTGATAGCAACTAGATGATAATCCCCTCCAAATGATCCAGTTCATGCTGAACAATCTGAGCTTGGAAGTCTGTCAGCTTTAGGCTCTGCCTTTTCCATGAAGCATCAAAAAACTCCACTTCAATCTCCTGATAGCGTGTCGTCGGGCGGGTACCTTCCAGCGACAGACAACCCTCCTCAGTCTTATAAGGCTTGGCCTTGCTGATGAGGACGGGATTGTACATGACCAGGTTGGTAAAACCCACGTTGACGATGATAATCCGCTTTTTGACGCCAATCATGTTGGCCGCCATGCCCACACAAGCGTGAGCATTGGCTGCTAAAGTGTCCTGCAAATCCTGACCGACCTGCACATCTAGCTGAGTCGCCGGCTCAGACTTCTGCTGCAGGAAGAAAATGTCTTTCATAATGGGTTGAATCATGGGGTGGCTCCTTCGTTTGTTTGGGAAACAAAATAAGCTTCCCAGTCTGTTGCAAATTTTCCTCTTCTAGCCATTTCCTTTAGATAGGAATCTGGATCTTTTTTCACATAGCTTCCTAGTGTTTCATTTTCTATTATCAAGTTAGGTGGAAAATCACCTATTCTCAACTCGTTATCCTCTAAAAATTCTTTCCAGTCAAAATCTCTTATAAAATAATTAGATTGTATTTGATTATTCTCTACATCATAGTGTATTTCCACTATCTCATCTGTATATTTCGATAAATACTTTCTCCTGTCCCCATATAAAAAACCGGTTTGTTTTCCTATTGTAAATCCCTTAGGACCATCCCACCATAGACTACGAAACTCTCCTATCCCACTCATCCATAATGTTTTAGATAATTCGATTAGTAGCTGATTTCTAGGAGCAACAATAAGTAAAATTCCATAGTGAAAATTAAAACTATACTCAGCTAAGCTGCTATCAAATACATCTTCAAATATTCCTCTTTTAGCATTCAATAAATTAACAATAGAGGTGCTGCGACTTTCTCCCTTAGAAAAAATTTCCAGATCCCTAGCTAATTCACGTAAGTTGTATCCCTTTATTTTAAAGACCACAAACTTATACAGAGCTTGTATAATATCTGATAAATCCGAAGATAATTGTTTTTCTTCTATAATTTTTTCGACTAATGCATTCAAATTAGGTAATTCTTGTATATTAGGTTTAAACTTCTCTTCAACAATCTTTTGATAAGTATTCCCCATATCTTCCTTATTCATCAAGACAAGTACTTTTTGATTGCGGTGGTTAGCAAGGTGGTCTATAAAACCAAGAAGATCGTTATAATCCTCAGGACTATCCGTGTATTCTTCCTGGCTATCTCCTTTCTTTTCACTATAAGTAACACGTTCCAAATCATCGAAAATAACAAGAGAATATTTTTTCATCAAGTCTAGACCCAGAATTTTATAAGACCATTTTACAAGACTGCTGATAACTGGAATGTGGTCTAAACTCCCAAAGGTTGAATGTTGCTCAATCTCATCAATCAGTACCTTCTCCGCCTGTTCCCTGGTCCGAATACCAAAACAGGAGATATAGTAAATCTCACGCGGTTTGTAGAGTTGATTTTCAAAGAACGTCCGAATAAAGTGGGTCTTCCCACTCCCCCACGCACCATTCAGCCAAAAGATATTCCTTCCCCGCTCTTCCTTTCGATTCAAAAAAGAAACCAGATCCTCTTGAAAATGAAAGTCATATTCAGGATATGCATCTTCATCTAACAAAGAATAGCGGATAAAGTTATACCGTCGCAAAATGGAAAAAATACTCTTCATAAGGAAAAGTAGAAAGGTGAAGACTAATAAAAAAGCCAGTCTATTCGCATAAAACCACTGTATACAGGAAAAATTCATTAAATAGCTACTAACAGGTCTGAGAATTTCTTTCACCAACTCTTCTCGCAAAAGAAAATAGGCAATCCACCCCAAAGCCAAAACTTGCTTATATCTTCGGACAAACCATCTCTCTCCGCTCCAATCAATTCGCCGTACAGGCTTTGTGGCGAGTTCTTTTAACTTCTTATATATTTTTTCCTTCATAACTTCCTCCTCAGTTTAGTATACCAAAAAAGCCTAGTTCTCACTAGACTTCTTTCGATTATTCTCGACAATAAACCGCTATAGCCTGACTGACAAAGGCTGCTGTTCCTGGTCCACCTGCTCGGTCGATATTGACTGAAAAACGTTCATCTTCCACATACATAAGACCTAGGTTTCGTAAGATTTCCTTTGTACAGGTGTAGAAATTTTCCGTGATATAGGCCTGCAAGTTGGCTACCTGAGCCTGCACATCTGGATGATCGGCTTCCAAGCTCTGCATTTTTCCAAAAACTTCAAAAATCGCCTGCATCTCTTGGGCAAACACTCGGTCTTTGCTGGCATCGTACCACTCTTCAAACTCGGCATAGGCTGCAGTCTGTCCCCAACGTTCCTTAGCTTCTGCCTTGTAGGCCTCTAGTTGACCGCTGGCAAATGCGTGAAAATCCATGACTTCTCCTCCTTTTTCTGTGAGCAATCTGGCGTGATTGATGATACGGTCCAACCGTTCCCTTTTGAGCTCTAAAAGGCTGATATGGTCCCGCAAGACCTGCTGACGATTGACTTCCGTCACATCCAGAAGCTGCTGAATATCTTTGAGAGGAAAATCCAATTCTCGAAATAATAGAATTTCTTGCAGACGAGCCAAATTCTCCTGATCATAGTAGCGATAACCATTTTCAGCCACAAAGGCTGGTTTGAGTAAACCAATCTGGTCATAGTGGTATAAGGTCCTCACTGTCACTCCCGTCAGCTGACTAACCTGCTTTACCGTCCATTTTTCGTTCATAGAAACCTCCTCTCTATGACCAGTATAAGGGATAACGTAAGGTCAGAGTCAAGAGAAATATTAGATTTTCTTCAACCGATTATCCACAATAGCAATCTCATTTTCCTGACACCAGTCCAGTACAAGTTCTTCGTAGCATTGGGCTTTAAAGGCATACCAGTCTTCCAAGCGACCAAATCTCTCTAGCTCACTCTTAAAACACCTAAAAGCACCGCGACCTCGAATGGCTCGAGATAGGTGGTCAGACAAGTCACCATCAGGCAAATGATAAACATAACGCTCCATGAATGTGTAGGGATTGAAGTCATAATAGGTAGGCAACCGTACAAACCGTCCCATCACATCCTCCTCAATCTCTTCTTCTAAACCATCACGGGATTCAAATCTAAAGTCCTCAACAGACAGGTAGACTAATTCATCCAGGTGACTATCATAATAGTACCTGTCATCTTGATTCAACATCTGCAATGCATCGACCACATCTCGAAACCAAACTGCCATATCCTACCACCTCACTGCATCTAATTCCTCTATCATGGCTTTGCGTCGCGGATACTGGACTTTCCACGAGGTGCGAAGACTTTCACTCACTACTTTTCCATCAGGTAAACCTGCAATTGTTACCAAATACCCTGCCAACTGACGATAGCGACTTCGACTACTAGCCGCCTCCATCTGCTGACTGACAGCTTGGGCGTAGGTATCTCGTAATTGCTCAGGCAGTTTCTCTGATAAGTAGTCCTCGAACCGGTCCAAATTTTCTAAGACCCAGTAACTTGCTGTAATGCGATCCAATAATTCCTGCGGTCGGTCTGCCAATTGCAACAACTTCAACTGCTGTGACTGGAAACGACGTTCCTCCAGCAAATCATCTAAGTAGCTCTGCCATTCTTCCCTAGAAACATAGTCCCGTAACTCCTCTATCAGCCCCAAATCAGTATCCCCAACTGAAAAAATCATCTCCAGCAGTTCGTCTCTAACATTGTCATCCCGCCCCTGAGAACGATATATGTCCCGTAGTTGCTGGCTGTAATCCGACACCAGTCCCCTATACTGGGCATCCAATCGCTTACTCTCCTGTAAGAGGTGAACTGCCCAATCTAGCTGCTGATTTGCTACAGCCTGGGTAATAGCCAGTTTACGAAGTCCAGCCACCTCCCAATGATTAGCCTGGAAGGTCAGCAAGTCTGCCTCACTAGAACCCAATTGGACCAACAACCTGTAGCATAGCAAGGCAATGCGATCACGACGGAACTTCCATGACCAAGAGGACTTGTCTCCTTCTTCTATCGCCTGCAAGACCGCTTGAAAATAGGTCAATTTCTGCTCAAGGAAGGCTTCTTCTTGAAACTCCATTTCCACAAATTCCATGAGAAAATCCTCTGCAACCTCATAGCCACTTAGCTGTCCTAAACACCAGTCGAGTAATTCTTGGATAATCTTATCCGGAGCTACAGTCAATAAATGCTGCCAGTAGCCAGCAAGTCTATACAGCAGACTACCAATCGTTCCATTGGAATCATCCAACTCCTGCTGGCAAATCTGATGATAGAAGGCATCTGATACAGCCAAGAAACTCTCATACTCACACCTATCCAGCAAGGGCTGGAGATACTGATGTATGGCCTTTTCCACGGCCCGCTCGTAATCCCTAGCCTGCCTATACTCGATATAGCCCGTACGCCTGTCCTCAAAAGGAAGCCCCAGGTCTCTGATTTCCTTTTTCACATTTTCCACTTGCTGTGAAGTTAACTGGGCAGAGAAACGCAGCTGAATTCGATTGGCCAGTTCCCTATCTTCTTGAGCCAATTCAAGAAGAAAATCCCGTAGCTGCTCAACTGTCAGTTTATACAGGAGCTGGGCAAGTGACTGTCCCTTCCTATCAACAGCTGGCTGACCCTCCAACTCAGAAATGGCAAACAAGACTGCGGCCATGTGCTTGCAGTGGTTCATCTCCTGAGCATGGGGACACTCACACCACATACTGACCAGCTGACCATGCTCCAAGTCAATCTCTACCTGATAGACTTGACTACCAGAGACAAGGGCATAGTAGCCCTCACCTGTCTCTTCAAGCCCTTGAACAGCATCATCTAAAAACAAACTGCAACCCCTATCTACAATGTGAGGCTTAAAATAGTCCATCCAATTTTCCATGATTTATGTCCTTTGATTTTGCTACTTAAATTATACAAAAAAAATAGGAACGTTTTCAAGTCACCTACAAAAACTTCCTATTTTCTCTAAATTCATCTCACTCCACCCTCACCGGCACTCGCCCGTAGGTCTGCTCTGCTATTGCGTCAGCCCCCAACCGATAGACTGCATCTGCCTGCTGGGTCAGGCTGTCCCAGGGCTCTTTGCCGATCCGTGTCACCAAGTCCACCCGCTCCTTGACGGCCTTGAGATAGGCCTGGCCCCGAGCCGTGAAGCCTAGTACATGGACCGCCTCTGGCAAGGGGGCCTCCACCGCGTTGACCAAGATGTAGGTCAGGACCCGCCGCACTCTCGCCTTGGTGTAGCGTTTGGTCGCAACAGCTTCCACCAACTCCTCCACGGTCGCTACGCTCCCAATAGCAGAGCGGATACGACTGGCTAGCTCATCGTTGACCTGAAAGACCTGACTGAGATCTCGGTGGGTCGTAATCTGGTAGCGGAGCAGGGGAAAATACTGGTCCCAGCTCACCTTGGCCGCCTCTTCAAAAAGATTGGCAGATGGCAAAAAGCCACGCACCAAGTCCAGCTGGTCAACACCCTTTCGGATAGCTGTTGCCGAGGCGTAGGTCGTAGCAACTTCTTCCGAATGAAAACCAGCCCCCTGCCGCTGAACAGGACGGAGCTGAATACCTGTCCCAGCCACCGCCTTAGCGTAAGCCAAGGCCAGAATATGATTGGGTGTATCACCCGTAAAGGTCAGCCCAGCAAATTCCTGCCACATAGCCTGGGTCTTCTGCGGATAGGACAGGCTGTCTGGTAACTGGCTGACAAAGGCTTCCATTTCTGCCGACTTTTCCGCATAGACCTCCGCAATCTTCTGGTAATCCAGCAGTTCTTCCGTACCGAAGACCAACTGCTCCACACCTAACTTGTGTAGAATGTCAATCGCTCCCTTGGCAAAATGGTCAGCCGACTGAACAGACACCAAGAAAGGCATTTCAACCACCAAGTCTGCCCCATGTTCCAGAGCCATTTGAGCCCGTGTCCATTTGTCAATAATAGCAGGCTCACCCCGTTGTACGAAGTTGCCAGACATGACCACGATTTTCAGACCTTCCGCCTGTTCCAGCAGGTATTTATGCCCCGTATGGAAGGGATTGTATTCTGCTATAATCCCTGAAATCATGCCTTAACCGCCTTGAAAAACCACCGCTGGCTTGTTTCCGCAGGAGCCTCATCTTCAAAGTCCGCAAAGACTTCCACAGAAGCAAAACCAGCTTGTTTCAACAATTCTACGTAGGTTTCAATCGGATAGGTCCGCTCTTCATGGACCTCGTCCCGACGGATAAATCGCTCCTCTTGACTGTCCTCATCTTTGACAAAGAAGGTCAATTCGTGCACAATGGAATGCTCATGCTCACCCTCATAGGTATCCCAGACGAAAGCAAAGTCCTCATAGTTTTCATGGTAGCTATAACCTGCAAACACTTCCTCCATTTGATAAATGGAGTGAACATCAAAGAGGAAGGTCCCACCTGGATTGAGAACAGAGTGAACGCCCTCAAACACCCGCAAAACAGCCGCTTCATTTTCCATATAGCACAGGCTGTCCGAGTAACAGGTCACCGCATCGAAGTCGCCGACGCCTTCCAACTCCAGCATATCCGCCTTGGCCAACTCTAACATGACACCGGCTGCTTCTGCTTTTTTCTGGGCCAATTCCAACATTTCATAGGACAGGTCAAGCCCTGTCACCTCATAACCCTTTTGAGCAAAACGCACAGCCTGAATCCCTGTTCCACAGGCCAATTCTAAAATTGTCTTGGTGCCTTGTGGCAAGTTCCGCAAGCTAAAATCTGTCCATTTATCATACAAGCTGTCATCCATGATTTCATCATAGACCGCCGCAAAGGTTTCATAAGTTGCCATACTTCTTCCTTTCGTAAAAAGGGAGCAGGAAAGAACTCTTGGATTCAAAAGAGTTCCCCTCACTCCCACATAGTTATTGATTGAAGCTGAAACAGTCTATCCTCAGACTATTCCACTTCCTACTCCTCTTCTAAAAGTTCTGCGACTTCCAAGAAGCTGCCTTCGTGCCATAATTTTTCAAGGTTGTAGAGGTCACGCATTTCTTCTGAGAAGATATGAACGACTACGCCTCCAAGGTCCAATAGGACCCAGCCACCGTTACTATCGCCTTCTACACGGCTACCCTTGATCCCAACTTCCGCTACCTTTTCACGGATGTTTTCCGCAATAGCCTCCAACTGGCGACTGTTCATGGAGCTGGCAATCACAAAGTAGTCTGTCAGGCTGGTCACACCTTGAACATCAATTACAACAAGGTCCTCAGCTCGCTTGTCATCAGCAGCCTGGACCACAACTTTTACTAAATCTAGTTCTTTCATCTTATCCTCTAATTATATTTTCTAATGTATCCACCTGGGCAAAATTCCATGACCAGATGTTTTGGTAGTGGTCAATCAAGTCCTTGGCATCCAATTTTCCTGAATAACCTGTCGTCGTTCCGTCCTGAATCACAGCTACCTTGTAGTCTAGTTCAAAGGCTATCTTGCCAGAGCCGAAGCCGATTTTCAATCCCATAGGGCTTACCTTCCACAGGCAAATGCTGAATGTCAATGACTAACAATGCTGACTTCATCTTACCCTCCTAACTCTCCGACATAAGCATTATAGGTTTCCAAGGTTTGTGGATAAATGGGAATCCCCTTCTTGGCTAAATAGGAAATGGTTTGGGCAGTTTCATAGGCTACTGCCTTGTCCAAGGACTCTTTTGCGATACGACGCGCCTCGTCCACCCCAGGAAAATCCCGATTGAGTTCGATGTAGTCCGCCACATAGAGAACCTTGTCCAACAAGGTCATCTGCCCAGCACCGATGGTGTGTCGTTGAATGGCTTGGAAGATTTCTTGGTCTTCCAAACCAAAATCTTCTGCGATCTTATAGGCGCCAACCACACCGTGCCAGATGTTATTATCCCAGTTAAGTAGGTCCTTGTCCAAATCATACTTGGCAATCAAGTCCAGAAAGATTTGGTCTTCCACTTCCTTGGCATAATCATGCAAAAGCGCTGCCAGACTGGCTTTTTTCGGATCACAGCCGTATTGGTCTGCCAAGGCAAGCGCTGCCTCTTCCACACCCAAGACATGTTGGAAGCGCGCCGGCTTCATGGCTACACGGATTTTTTCCAAAAGAGCCTGACGGTCAAATGTCAAATCTGCTGCAATCATTGGTAGAGTCCCTTTTCTTCGATATAGTCCAGAACTTCATGGGGCACCATAAAATTCGGCACCCGTCCTTGCTTGATAAAGCTTCGTACCATGCTGGAGGAAATGTCCATCAAGGGCACATCTACCCAGATAACAGGATAGGAAGTCCCTGCCTTGTAACGAGGACGCTGGACACCAACAAACTGCACCAACTGGACCAATTCATCAATCCTGTGCCATTTTGGGAGATAGTCTACCATATCTGCACCGATGATAAAATAATAATCCGTATCAGGATTTTTTTCCTTCAGCAATTTCATGGTGTCGTAGGTATAGCTGACACCACGGCGTTCCAGTTCAATGGTTTCAATCCCCAAGCCCTCAATACCTGCAATAGCCATCTTGAGCATGGAATAGCGATGGTATTCGTCAATGGTTTCTTTCTTATCCACATGAGGCGGAATGAATTCTGGCATGAGTAAGACCTCATCCAACTTCAACTGTTGACGGACCTGGTCTGCCACAATCAAATGAGCATTGTGGACAGGATTGAAATTCCCTCCCAGAATCCCCACTTGTTTGCGATTGGTTTCTTTCTTTTCAACCTCTAATTCAACCTTGGTAAAGGGTGTTAAGAGTTCAATAGCCATAGGCTCTCCTTCTTAGATTTCTTTGACCTGTTTGGAAATTTTACGGTTCTCTTTCTTGCTAGATTGTTTGAATAAAATCAAGATGCGACCGATTTTTTGGACCGTATCCACACCGATTTCTTCTTCCAAGATTTCAGCTACTTCGTGGATGTTTTCATCCGTATTTTGTAGCAAGGTTACCTTGATCAATTCACGCGCGTCCAGCGCCTGACGAACACTGGTTTTAATCTGGTCATTTAGACCATTTTTCCCAATCTGAATGATAGGTTTGAGACTGTGTGCCTGACTGTTCAAAAAGGCACGTTGTTTTGAAGTTAGCATAATTTATTACACAAAGGGCGTTGTAGCAGACTGGGAGACTGTTACAATCGGGAAATAAAGAAAGCAAAGTTTTTCCTTATTGCGCCGATATACTTAGCCCGTGTTCAAATCAGAAGACTTGAACTTCCTTTCTCTTTAATTGTAAAAACTGAAATCAAATACCTCTTATACTCAATGAAAATTAAAATCAGACTAGCTCCAAAGTTTTAGGGAACCTTTGGAGGTCGGAAATAGAGCGAACGAAGTTCGTCTCTCCAAGAGCAGATTAAACCCTACTACTTTCACGTTTTCAGGTAGCAGGCTGTAAAGCTCCACTGGAGCTTTACACTCATCAAATCAAGTCAACAACGTCTGCTTTTAATTTTCGAAGAGTATTAGATAATCGCCTTGCGGATCACCACATCCACACCCTTAGGTGCCCAAGCAGCAATCTTAGCCTTTTCATTGACACGAATCCAACCAAGACCTGAGAAGACCACATCCGTCTTTTCGTTGATGGTAAATTCATGACGAACCAATTCAGGAAATTCTTTCAATTCCTTGCTGGTTGGCGGCACTAAAAGTGAGCCCGCATGTTTCTGGTAAAATTCACTAGCTCCTTGCAACTTGGTGCGGTGGAGTTGGAGCTCATTGTCAAAGAAGGCTGTAAAACCTTGGCGTTCACCAGCCACAAAGTCAAATCGTCCCAGACCAGCCAAGAACAAGGTTTGTTCTGGATTGAGCTGGTAGGTCTTTGGCTTGATTTCTTTCCGGGGGCTGATGTACTTGAGGTTTTTAGCCGTCAAATAATGGGCCATCTGGTGACGATGGATAATTCCTGGCGTGTCATAGATGTATGAACCATCATCCAGAGGAATTTCAATCTTATCCAGCGTCGTTCCAGGGAAACGTGAAGTCGTAATGACATCCTTGTCCCCTGTGATTTCTTGGATAATAGCATTGATCAAGGTTGATTTGCCAACGTTGGTCACGCCGACCACATAGACATCCCGTCCCTTGCGGTGCTGTTCAATCTTTTCAATCAAATCCTTGATGGCCTGCTTGTTTTGAGCAGAAGTCAAGACCACATCAACTGGTCGCATGCCGATTTCATGCGCCCGTTCGGTCAACCACTGAGTGACCTTGCCTGTCTTGACAGACTTGGGTAAAATGTCCTGTTTGTTGCCGACCAACAGCACATCATTGCCTGAAATAAAGCGAGGCAAACCAGGAATGACTGAACCATTGAAATCAAAAATATCAATGACATTAACCACCAAAGCATCACTTTCTCCTACGCTATGGAGGAGTTTTAAGAAATCGTCATCCGAGATATTGACATCTGAAATCTCATTGTAATGGCGCAAACGGAAACAACGTTGGCAGTAGAGTTGCCCTGTTTCCAGGCCTTTTTCTAGGGCTGATTTAGGTGTAAAACCAGCGACAGACTTGTCTAGCGTCTGAATCTGGGCACCACAGCCGATACAAAATAATTCTTCCACTTACATCTCCTTCTTGTAGTCTATCGCTCCATATTTAGCGATGATTTTTTTCATGGTCCGTCGCTCACGCCAACGGTTAATCTGCGTATTAATAGAGTCCGTCTTTAGCAAGGGTTTGACCAAGACAGACTTGAGACCAGCTCGCTTAGCAGCCCGAATGTCCGTCATCAGCTGATCGCCAATCATGACCACTTCATGTGGCTGGACATCATAGCGTTTCAGGGCACGGTTAATCCCAAAGGTGAAAGGCTTGAGAGCAAAGGCTTCAAATTCAATCCCAAATTTTTCAACCGCCCGTTTGACACGTTCGTATTTATTGTTTGAAACCACCACAACAGGAATACCTGCGTCCTGCAAATCATGTAACCACTGGCGCATCTCTGGCGTACCATCGGGATTGTTCCAAGCAATCAAGGTATTATCCAAGTCAACAAACACTACTTTTATGCCATGTTTTTTCAAGCTTTCGACGGTCACGTCATAAGCCTTTTCCAAGGCAAAATCTGGCATGTAATTTTCTAAACTCACTATCGACTCCAAAGTTTTTTATCAGACAATTATACCATTTTTCCCAAAAAATTGCGAACAGAGAACCAAAAGGAAACCACCCGGTAACACCGAGTGTCTATTCTTACTCCTGTTTATACTCTTCCAAAATCCAATCCATACCCAAAATCGTCGCTGCATGTCCATAATCTGCATGACTATCGTCAAAAAGGCGCCATATCAGAGCACGATAGGTTAATTTTTTAGCATCATAAAGACTGTATTGCTCTTGGTATACCGAAAATGACTGACAATCCTTCCCTTTCGGCTCCACACCTGTTGTTTTTGCAATTGCAATCAAACTGTCATAGTTATGATAACACAGGGTACTAATCAATGATTGAGCTAAGCGAACGGCATAATCCAATGCTAAATCACTCATCTCCACTGCTACAGTTCTCAATTCTTTACGTAGGGGATTCAATAAAGATGCAGCAGTTTCTAGTCTGTATACCGGACTTTAACAAACAAAAATGAAAACAGCCGAACGTATCGACTGCTTCCGTGGAGATTATATGAAAAAGAATAAATATATTGTATCTTCCAATGCTTAAACAAACCTTAACTTCTAAACATTTCTGAATAAACTTCGATTATTATTCTGTAATTTATTTCAAATTCAAAGCTACCTTACCAAAATAATCTCGTTCCATGTACTTGATTGATTGGTAATGCTTCTAATAACGTTGGCACATTTTCCACAGTCAATCCACCGCCAACAAGAACTTCAATTTTTCCATCCGCATAGGCTTGAATGTCTCGTAACCAATCGATATTCTGCAAAGCTGAACCTGTCAGACTTCCACGCGTCAAAATCCGTGTCACTCCATGTTCTGCCAGCCAATCAAGAGCCTCAAATTGGCGTTCGTGAGGAATTTGGTCAAAAGCCATGTGAAAGACAATCTGACAGTCCTGCGAAACAGCAAATAGTCTTTCCAAGGCTGCTTCGTCCAACCAATTTTCCTCGGTTAACAAACCGTAAACCAGACCATCTGAACCTAGTTCAATCGCTACTTTACAATCTTCAACCATCATTTCCACCTCAGCTTCATCGTAGCAAAAATCTCCACCTCGAGGGCGAATCATGGTCATGACTGTGGCTTCATTCTCATGAGCCAGTTGACAAACATGTTTGATTACTCCATAACTCGGCGTCGTTCCTCCGACTGCCAAATTATCACAGAGTTCAATCCGTTTAGCTCCTAGGGATAGGGCCTTCATCACACCTACATGATTTTCGGAACAAAATTCTTTAATCATCTTTATTCCTTTCAAGTTTTTTCTTTAGTATAACAAAAAAAGAGTATATTAACCAATACTCTTTTGGGCAACCAATATATCTTTTAAAGAAATAAGTAAAACAGCAAGTAAAATCAACAACATTCCAACAAAATCAATTGCATAAAATTGCTCATTGACCAACCATACTGCAAAAAAGACAGATGCAATCGGCTCAATCGAGGCCAAAAGACTACCATTGACAGGACCAACCATACTGACGCCTTTAAGAAAGGCAGTATAGGCAAAAATCGTCCCGACTCCGACAATACCTAGCAGACCCAGGAAACTTCCACCATCAGTAGGAAGACGATGCTGCCAAGTTTGCAAACCAAGCGTGACTACAAAACCACCCATTAACATCCCTAAACCAATCACCGTTATACTGCCGTATTGGCGGATCAATTTACCTGGCAAAATAATATATAGCGCATAAGTAAAAGCTGAGAAGATTCCCCAGAACAAACCGATTGGAGTCACTGCCAATTCATCTAATTTGCCATGAGTCGCAATCAAAAAAGTTCCTGCTACGGCTAAGAGAATTGAAATCAACTCAATCCCTGATGGTTTTTCCCTATTTTTCAAACAGGTATAAGCCAAGACTAAGATAGGGCAAAGGTATTGTAAAACCGTAGCCGTTCCCGCATTGGTATGATAGATGGCTTGTAAATAAGCCATCTGGTTAAGAACCAGACCCAACATCGCAAAAACAAAAATTCCCAACAAGGCTTTTCTATTTTTCAATACTATCAACAGCTGTTCTTTCGCTGTAGCATAAGCCAGGCCAACGAGAAAGAATCCCGATACCAACAAACGCAGGGAGGTAATCATATCTACTGAAACACCACGTGACATCAAGTACTGTCCACTCACTCCAGACAAGCCCCAGGCTATACCTGCTATTAATGTAATCAGTGTCCCCAATCTCTTTTCCGCCATCATATCTCCTTCTCACACTGTGAATACTTCCATTATACCAAAAGAGCAGGACACCGTCCCACTCTTTCTTGCAATTATGTTGCTAAACCTACAAATTCTACGAATCGTAGAAAGGCTGCCTGTCCTTCTGGAGTTCGTTTGTAGACCCCTGCATCTTCCAATACACGCGCGAAAATTTGTCCCACTGACTCACGAACAACTTGATTGACAGTTTCTTCCGTCACATCTGGGTGAGCTGTTTTCAGACTTTCCGCCCAAGACTGATGATAGTCAGCCACCTGACTAGCTTGACCCAGTAAGAATTTTTCTACTTCAGTCAATTCTGCCTTTAAACGTGGGGGTAAAATCGCCAAGCCCATTACCTCAATTAAGCCGATATTTTCTTTCTTGATATGTTGCACATCCGGATGTGGATGATAGATGCCATCTGGAAATTCTTCCGAGGTTTGATTGTCGCGGAGAACCAAATCCAGCTCGTACAAATCTCCTCGTTTCCGAGCAATCGGGGTGATGGTATGATGTGGAGTTCCATCCGTCTCAGCCTTGATCTGAACGCTATCATCTGAGTAGCTCCGCCATTTTTCCAAAATCTTAGTCGCTAAACCAAGAAGCAATGGCTTATCTGCTGAACTCAAGCGAATCACCGACATGGGCCATTTGACAATGCCTGCCGAAACGGACTCAAAGCCGTCAAAGACCAGCTGGCCTTCTATCGGAGCCTTTTCCATAGCAAAACTGTGCCGCCCACCCTGATAGTGATTGTGGGTCAAGATGGAGCCACCCGAGATTGGTAGGTCTGAGTTGGAGCCGACAAAATAATTTGGAAAGATGTCCAGCAAGTCCAAAAGCTGTTCAAAGGTTTGGGGACTAATGACCATCGGCACATGTTCCTGATTTAGGAAAATAGCATGTTCATTGTAGTAAGCATAGGGCGAATACTGGAAGCCCCACTTTTCCTGACCAAGATCCAAGCGAATAATACGGTGGTTGGCGCGTGCTGGATGGTTAATCCGTCCCTGATAGCCCTCATTTTCCATACAGAGTAGACATTTGGGATAATTGCTTGCTTCAGCTTTCGTAGCAGCTGCAATAGACTTGGGATCCTTCTCAGGTTTAGACAGATTGATTGTGATTTCCAAATCCCCATACTCTGTCGAAACTTGATAATAGATATTTTTCGCAATCGCAGCCATCTTGATATAGTCATTGCGCTTGCTCAATTCATAGAAGTCGCCAATCGCTTGCTCTGGACTGTCCTGATAGGTCTGCCAAAAATCACGATTGACCTGACTCGGACTCGGTGTCATCAAATCCATCAAACAAGCCCCAACCATGTCCTGCTCTTCCAGCAATTCACCCACAAAACCAGTTCGAACTCCATGAGCCAATAGATCATCTTTTAATTCAATCAAGTCCTCTAAATCTGTTTGAACTGTTAAAACCTGGTCCCCGACCAAAGCCAAGACCCTATTGCGCAGGTAAAGGGCATCCATTTCTTCAAAACCACTGTTGGCAATGACCTGCTCAACAAAACGATCCACCAATCCTGTCATCATTTCTCCAATCTATTATTAAAAATAGTCTTTCAGTTTGAGAAGAGGCTAGGAAACAAGCCAATACCACTTCTCAACGTTCGTCGCATCCAGTCGATAAACTTACATATAAGTCACTTCTGTCAACCTAATAAAAGACAAAATGAATGACTATAAGACGCGAGAGCCTCCAGCAATTTCCGCTACATAGAAGCTTGGTTCATAGCCAACAACCTCTGTATAGGTCTTACCAACATTTTCAGTAAAGGCATCAACCTTGTCCTTATGGACAATGGCAATACCACAGCCACCGAAACCAGCTCCTGTCATCCGAGCACCAAGAACGCCTTCTTGCTCCCAAGCTGTATGAGCCAAGGTATCCAATTCCAAACCTGTCACTTCATAATCATGCTCCAAAGAAACATGAGAAGCATTGACCAAACGACCAAAGGTTGCCAAATCTCCTTCTTCCAAGGCCTTACGAGCCTGCAAGGTCCGTTGATTTTCCAAAACAGCATGGCGGGCACGCTTGATACGGTTTTCATCCTTAATCAAATAGCTATATTGATCAAAGGTCCATTCATCCAATTCTCCCAGAGTTTGAATATTCAAGACTGCATTCAATTCTTCCACTGCTTTTTCACATTCCGCACGACGCTCATTGTACTTAGAATCTGCCAATTCACGACGCTTGTTGGTGTTCATGATGACAATCACATGGTCACCCAAGTCAAGTGGCACCAATTCATACTCCAAGCTATTGGTATCAAGGTAAATCGCCCGATTATCCGCTCCCATACCGATAGCAAACTGGTCCATGATACCAGAATTGACACCGATAAAGTGATTTTCCGTTTGTTTCCCAATTTTCACCAAATCAAGACGAGTCAATTCTAGACCATACAATTCTTCTGCGATGATGCCAATCAAGAGTTCCAGAGAAGCTGATGATGACAAGCCTGAACCATTTGGAATGTTACCGTAAACAAAGACTTCCATACCTGTATCAATGCTATGTCCTGCTTCTTGCAAGAACTTAAGAACACCTTTGGCATAGTTGGTCCAGTTGTCCGCCTTATCAAAGACCAGATTGTTCAAATCCACTTCGATAATTCCAAGCTCTTCAAAGTTTGCGGAATAAAAACGTAGAAGCTGGTCATCACGTTTGCGAGCAGCTCCGTAGGTCCCCAAGGTAATAGCCGCAGGAAAAACATGACCACCGTTATAGTCAGTATGCTCACCAATCAAGTTAATCCGACCTGGTGAGAAGAAAGTTGCATCTGCCTCTTGACCAAACACATCGAGAAAGGCTTGCTTGAGTTGTTCTTTATCCATAAGAACCTCCTAGATTTTGTAATCGTTTTCTATATTGTACAACTCCAATTTTAAAAAGTCAATAGTTTTACTAAATATTTACTAATTTTGTTTTTAAAAATTTATTTTTTATGCTATACTAGATACAAATAGACAGGAGAAGAACATGGTTACAATCAAAGACATAGCAAAACAAGCCCACCTTTCCTCTGCCACCATTTCCAGAGTTCTAAAGGGCGACCTGACCCTATCCGTCAGCCCAGAAACCCGCGACCGCATTTTCAACTTGGCACAGGACCTGGGCTACACCAAACACCTCAAAAAACAAGCACCCCAACAAAAAGGCACCATCGGTATTGTCCAATGGTACACTGAGAGTGAAGAGCTGGCTGACCTCTACTACTATTCCATCCGTGCCAGCATCGAGCAGACAGCCAGCCTTCTCGGCTATCAAATCATCCGCTCCTTCAACGACTTGACCAATCCCCTCCTTCAAGGATTGGACGGCATCATCGCAGTTGGTAAATTTTCTTCTGGGCAAATAGCAGAGCTGACCAACTTGTCTTCCAAGCTAATCTTTGTAGATTCTGATACACTGACCGAGGGATTCTCCTGCGTCACAACTGACTTTGAACACTCTGTTCAGACAGTTATCGACCACTTCCGTTCACAAGGTCTGACTGATATTGGCCTCCTAGTCGGACAGGAAGAAACCACAGACGGACACCAACTGCCAACAGACCCCCGCCTGACTGCCTTTCGTGACTACCTGAACACCTTGGGCATGCTCCAAGAAGACTACATCTACCAAGGAAAGTTCTCCACCCAGTCAGGCTATGAGCTGATGAGCCAGGCTATTGCCGACCTGGGTGATCAGCTGCCCCCAGCCTTCTTCATGGCAAATGATACCCTAGCTGTCGGTGCCCTTAGAGCCCTTCAAGAGCACCAAATCGCCGTGCCAGAACGGGTCCAACTCATCACCTTTAACGATACAGCCATCACGCGCCAAGTCTACCCAGCCCTGTCTTCTATCAGTGTCTTTACTGACGAAATGGGGCAAGAAGCCATGCAGCTGCTGGACCGTATCATAACAAGTCCAACGCCCCACCACCCCCGTAAAATCAAACTGGGTACCCAGCTGGTTATACGGGAAAGTTCTTATTAAAAAGGTATAAGAAAAATCTTCCTACCAAATTTTTTCGATAGGAAGTTTTTTTATTTTAGTATTGTCTTCTAGCTCTATCAGCATCTGTTCTAGCTTGTGCCGCCCTCAATTGGTCTTGATGATGTTGGGTCTGTCTTGCACGTTCAGCTGCTATTTGAGCCCGCCTTTCTGCCTCAATCATTTTTCTACGTACTTCTTCGTTCTCCGCAGCAGCTACATCTAGTGAGTTATTATCAACTGGGACCGTTCCGCTTGGTCCCATTTCTCTCATTGTTTTATACAATTCTTTTTCGAGATAATTCAAAAACGGTCTCATCAAACGAAACGTAAATACAGATAGTTTCCAATAGACTTTAAGGATTGACTTTACAATGTTCATCACTTACCCTCTACGTCTTCTTGCAGCTGCAAGACCAAGACCAGATAATACTGCCACACCTGCGAGCGCCAATAGACTTGTTTGCTCCCCTGTGTTTGGCAAGGTCTTAGCTCGTTCGACACGTGAGTAGGTCACTTTTTCTCCAGTAGCTGTTTGTGTCACGGTCACACCTGCTTGTGGGTTCATCACCACAACTTTACCGTCAACAACCTTCACATCTTGACCTTTTGTAACGGCATCTTTAACCAAGTCAATATCGACAGCTGGTTTTGCGTCAGTAATTGGTGCATCTTTTGGTACTGCAACAACTGTTCCGTCTGGAAGAGTAGCAATGATGTTATCTTTTGCTTTGTCTTCAAGTTCTTTAACTGTTGCGTACTCAGCTTGAAGTTCTGCTAATTTATCTTTTTCTTCGTTGAGTTTAGCAGTAACAGTTTCAAGTTTAGCTTGTGCAGTTTCAGCTTTAGCTTGTGCTTCAGTAAGAGCAGTTTGTTTTTCAACAAGAGTTGCTTTTGCGTCAGCAAGAATTGCAGGAGCATTCAAGTAACCGTTCAATTCTTCAGCAAGTGCTTTTGCTTCTTCAACCAAGCGGTCTTTTTCTGCAAGAAGTGCATCACGCTCTTTGTTCAAGCTATCAAGGGTTGCTTGTTGGCTTGCAAGGTTAGCTTGAGCTGTTTTAAGAGCTTCAGCTTTTGCAGTTGCAATAGCTTGTGCCGTAGCAAGGTCAGCTTTAGCAGTATCAAGAGCTGCTTTCTTTTCAGCAAGATTTGCTGAGAAGTTGTCAACAGCCTTTTGAGCGTCTGCTTTGCGAGCGTCAGCGTTTTGAAGAGCAATAGTTGCAAGACGCAAGTTATTTTCTGCTACCTGTGTTTGAAGTGGTGTGGCAGTAGCATCAGCAAGAGTTTTCTCAGCTTGAGTCTTCAATTCAAGTGCGGTAGCATAGTCTGAGCTTGTTTGAGTCAACTTAGCTTTTGCTTCATCAGATGCAGTTTGTGCTGCTGTAAGAGCTGCTTGAGCTTGAGTGAGTGCTGCTTGGAGTGTTGCTGGGTCATTTGGGTTGGTGATTGGGGTGCCAGTGTAGATACCAAATACATTGATTGAGTACAATTCACCAGCAATGATACCAAATGAAGCACCAAAATCAGATACTTGTTTTTGGATATTATTTGAATGACCCCAATTTGATGGTGCATCAGCAAAAGCTTGAGCCATTACAAACTTGTAGATTTCTTGTTTGACATCATACATTGTCATTGATGTACCAAATTTAGCTAGTGCAATTGGGCCACCATTTTCACCAAAGTAATCACCTGGTAAATGACCAGCTGTTAGAATATCTTGGTTACGAGCTACGTATTTGTCCATTTGGTCTTGAGCAGCTTTCATTGAACCTGTATTTAGTTCAAATGCAGGCAAACCAAGTTGTTGACGAATAGCATTGATTACTTGCAAATTGTAAAGTGCAAGTTCTTCTGCTTGCTCTTTTGTGATATTTGTGAAGTCAACAATTTTCGTTTTATTATCTTCACCAATCTTAGTTGAAGATTGTTCAATAGCAGTAGCACCAGAATCAGTCATAAAGTCTGAGTCACCTTCAGCTTTATCAGCTTTGAATTGAGTCAAGTCTGCGATTGTAACAGTATCCACATTTGCAAGAGCGTCTGTTGCTGATTTTACAGCGTCAGTAGCCTTATTTACTGCTTCAGTTGTTGTTTTAACAGTATCTTGTGCAGTAGTCAATTTTGCTTTTGCTGTATCAACAGCGTCTGTTTTAACTGCAACGTCAGTTGTTGCTGCATCAATTTTAGTTTGACGGTCTGCATCTGCCTTTTTAGCGGTATCAACGGCTGTAGTAGCAGTTGTAACATTATCTTGTGCTGTTTTGACATCAGCTGTAGCTTGGTCAAGGGTTGCTTGAGCTTCCGCAAGACCAGTACCAGAAAGGGCATCTTGTGCTGCTTTGACATCAGCTTCTTTAGATGCTACTGTGGCATCTGCTTGGTCTTTTTCTGCTTGGGCAGTATCAACGGCAGTTTGAGCATCTGCAACAGCTTGTGTTTGTGATGCGATTTCAGCATTGACTTGGTCTGTCTCAGCAGTGTTTGCTGTTTGGTCAGCAAGGTTGGCTGTTTGGTCAGATTGGTTAGCAGCAATGTTTTCTGGTGTTGCTTTAGCAGCGTTTGCTTCTGCGTCAGTTACAGCTTGGGTTGCAGTATCAACAGCAGATTGTGCGTTAGACACTTCTTGATTAGCTGTGTTTACTTCAGCTTGAGCTTGACCTGCTTCAGTAGCAGTAGCGTCAACAACAGCTTGTTGTGTATCCACTTCTGATTGAACTTCAGCAGCAGTTTTTGGTGCTTCAACAGCAGTAGTTTCCGCTGTTGGTATTTCAGTTGCAACTGGTGTTTCAACGATTGATGCCATTAATGATGCTTCAGCTTCTTCATAAGAAGAATAAGTTTCATTTGGTACAGATTTTACAATTTCACCTGTAGCATTGTTGACAGTTTGCCATTCACCAGTAACACGGTTTAATTGAATTCCATATTGTGTATTTGCTGATACGTTAGACGCACCAACGGTTGCAAGGGTGATAGCAGCACCTGTTGCTAGAGTTTTAAGTGTTTTTTTGTTCATAGTTTTCTCCTGAGTTGCTGTTAGGATTGGTTTGACTGTAAAGTCAAACCTTGATATAGGTAGTATATCAAGCGATTTGTGCTCTATATTTTTCAAAGTATATCATAAATTTCCTTCCAATTGTTTCTAGAGAAAACTATAGGTTCAATATTGCAAAATAGCATCGAAAAGCAATGTATTTTTTTTTTTGAATCCATAGGTCATCTTTTTGTAGATTTTTATCCTAGTTTTAAGTATACTAATCTAAAAAAAGATTGAAAGGAATATTATGTCGAATCTATACCCGTTTGGACCAACCTTTAAACAATTACGAGAGAAAAGAGGGCTTAGCTTAAAGGAGGCTGCTTCTACGATTGTATCACCGTAATTTCTGAGTCGTTTTGAAAAGGGAGAGAAGGGAATTTCCCTTGAAAACTTTAACCGTTTATTGATTGTACTCGGCTTAGAATGGAAGGACTTTGCAGCTGCATTTGCAGATAATGGCGGAGATTGCATCGAATTTCCTGCTTACGAGTTTTCCAAACATGTCACAAATGAAGAAGACATATTTCGCTATCTTCCTGAATACGAAAAATTATTTGATCGATACCTAACTGACAATCCTACACAGGCAGACATATTGCTAAAGATAATCAAGCTGGGACATTATCCAACCATTTCCAAGTCAGAAGAAACCGTTGAAAAAATTCAACCTGTTATCAATCACCTGATGAAGCTTGAGACCTTTACTAGTTCCGAGCTGGAATTATACTGTCGTATCGTCAATCACTGTCCCTTGGAATTGGTGGAACACATGACGAAACAGCTCCTGTTTATGTACAAACAAAGTGCAGATACGGACACCTATATTCGTATCTTAAATGGACTGACCTTCACAGCCAAACACTTTTCCGAGCAAGGCTATCATCTAAGGGCTGATAACATTATTAAAGAAGTGAAAAAGCTTCAAACATTTGAACGTGGTTATTTAGCTATACCTCTCATGTTCCTTGAGGTAGAACATATCTACAATCAATTCCGCTGGAATAAGACTGAAGCTATCGAACTCGCTAAAAATATGTTAAATTACTTGGAAAGTGCTAAATTTATTGACCAAAATTATTATTCGAATTTCATCAAAGCCTTTATCTATAATTGCAACAAACTAAACAAAACAGGCAAGGATTTATATTAAGATAAGCACAAAAAAACCGAGAGTTCTGACTGATATACTCCCCTTATAGTGGACAGTGAAAAAACAAAAATTTTCACTAGAAACTATAAAGGGAGTTTTATTATGTCCAAAAGAAGTCCAAAGTCTGTCTCTGAGAAACTAGAAATTGTTCTACTCCACTTGGAAGCTGGGAAATCACTTAGCTG